>JANOJI010000435.1:0-3015 GCA_031408175.1 Ilumatobacteraceae bacterium | reverse complement strand
CTCCCTGGCGAAGTTCTGGTTCGGCGAGCCCTTCACGTTTTCAGCGTTCGAGAGGTACACGAGCATTGCCCGATCGATCGCCATCTGCTGCGTCAAGGTGTGGAAGTTGCCGAGGGCGTTCTCGCGATACATCTGCAGCTGCTGCATCATGTGGAAGCCCTTGCCGACGTCCCACCATGCACTGACGAAGTGGCCGTGCCAGAACAGCGTCATCTTCTCCTGGAACGGGCGCGTCTTGCTGACCATGCCGTTGATCCAGAACGTGCAAGCGTCGACGTACTGCTCCCATCCGTTCGCGCCTTCGGACTGGAACTCCACCGGCAGCGCCGGATTGCCATTGAGGCCGACATTCATGACGTTGTTGACGACGGCGTCGTACGTCGTGAGGTCGAGTGTCTTCAGTTCAGCGAGACGGGCGGGGCGAACGACGAATTCGGTGCGCCGTAGAAGGTGGGCCAGGTCGTCGTCTGAAACTGGCACGCCGACACTCCTTCACGATCGATAGTCCGTTTCAGTCATCGGTCGGCCAGACCCACACCTTGAGGCGGAGTTTCGTCACGAACCTGTATCGCCCGACGGAGGCCTGGACGCGAAACGACCCGGCCACCTGGGCCGGGTCGTTTCCGAGTCGTTGAACGGATTACTTGGTCTTGCGCTCGCCGTAGCGCTTGTTGAAGCGCTCGACGCGGCCACCGGTGTCGACCAGCTTCTGCTTGCCTGTGAAGAACGGGTGGCACTCGTTGCACAGCTCGACCTGCAGGTCACCAGCGCGAGTCGAACGAGTGGTGAAGGTGTTGCCGCAACTGCAGCGCACCGTGGTGTCGTTGTACGTGGGATGGGTATCGGTCTTCATCATTTTCTCCGTTGAAATCGAGTTCTGAGTGTATCGGCAGTTCTTCCCCGAACCCGAGCCATTTACGGGTAAGAGTGCGTGTTTCGCTGCGCTGACTTCCATGTCAGCTCCTTGAACGGCTGTCGCTCTGTGAGCTGACACAGAACGTTGGACAGCGGTGCGAGGAGAGAGCGAAGCGGACGACGAGCGCGCCATTCACATGGCTGGTTGCTTGCCGATTTCGTTGAGGAACTCGTCGTTGGTACGGAACGTGCGGAGGCGGTCGACCAGGAGCTCGAGCCCTGGGGCGGCGTTTCCCTCGGCGGCAAGACCGCTGAGAACGCGCCGCAGCTTCCACACCATCTGCAACTGCTTACGATCGAACAGCAGTTCCTCGTGGCGGGTGCTGGAGGCATCGACGTCGATCGCCGGATAGATGCGGCGTTCGGACAGCTTGCGGTCGAGGCGTAGCTCCATGTTGCCGGTGCCCTTGAACTCCTCGAAGATCGCGTCGTCCATGCGGCTGTTGGTCTCGACCAGCGCAGTCGCCAGGATGGTCAGCGAACCGCCTTCCTCGACGTTGCGGGCGGCGCCGAAGAACTTCTTGGGTGGATACAGCGCACCGGCGTCGATGCCACCTGAGAGGATGCGTCCGCTGGCGGGTGCAGCAAGGTTGTAGGCGCGGCTGAGGCGAGTGATGCCGTCAAGGATGATGACCACGTCTTCGCCCTGCTCGACCAATCGCTTGGCCTTCTCGATGGCGAGCTCGGCGACGTGTGTGTGTTCGTCGCTCGGCCGATCGAACGTGCTCGAAATGACCTCGCCCTTCACCGTGCGTCGCATATCGGTGACCTCTTCGGGCCGCTCGTCGATCAGCAGGACCATCAGCTTGACCTCGGGGTGGTTGTGCTCGATCGAGGTGGCGATCGTCTTCATGATCGTCGTCTTGCCGGCTTTGGGCGGCGAGACGATGATGCCGCGCTGGCCCTTGCCGATCGGCGAGATCAAATCGATGATTCGGGCGGTCATGTTGTTGGGGTCCGACGGATTTTCGAGGCGCAGTTTCTCGTCGGGGAACAACGCGGTGAGGTCTTCGAACCGCGGGCGGGTCTTGGCCTTGTCGGGCTCGCCACCGTTGACCGAGTGGATCTCGAGCATCGCCGGGTTCTTCTCGTTGCGACCCGCTGGTCGGCTGAGACCGGTGACGTAGTCGCCCTTGCGCAATCCGTACTGGCGGGTCAGCTTGACGGGAATGTACGCGTCGTCGCGGCTGGCGAGATAGCCACTGACTCGCAGAAATCCATAGCCCTCGTCGCGGAGGTCGAGATAGCCGGACACCTTGACGGGCTCCATGCTGATCGGCGGGCCTGCCTCGTCGACTCGGTCGGGACGGTCGGGACGGTCGGGATGGTCGGGACGCTCGAACCGCTCCTGATCGCCGCCCTGCGGTCCCTCGCCACGACCCTTGTTGCGTCGACGGCGTCGCCTGCGGCTGTTGCGGCTCTCCGCATCGCCTTCACCTTCACCATCGTCCCTATCAACACCGTCGGCGCCATGTGTTGAGGCGGAGGTGTTGCTGGGCGCGGATGCTGCGGGCGACACGGCGAGTTCGGTGACAGCCACCTCACCCGACTTGATCAGCTCGATCTCCCAATCAGCCAGCGGCTCGCCATCGGGGCCGAGAATGACTTCGGCTTCGACTGGTGCCGCAGCGTCGGGTGAATCGGCCGGCGACTCGGCGGCAGCGGTCGGACCGTCAGCTGCCTGAGCGTCCGGTGTCGCAGCAGGCGCTACCTGCTTCGGCGTCCTCGCGGTGCGGCCGTTGGTCGCCGGTTGCACCATTTCTGGCGCGGACGAACCACCACCTGTGGTCTCCAGGATCTTGTTGATCAGCGTCGCCTTAGCGGCGCGCGCTGTGGTCTTGATGCCCAATGCCTGGGCGATTGCGAGCAGCTGCTCTTTGTCCTTGGATTCGAGCATCGACTGTTCGAGAGCTTCCGCGGCCACCGGCCACCTGCTTTCTGGGGAACGACAGTGGGCTCGGCGTACCAATATGCGCACGACCGGCGGCCACACCATCGAGATGATTTGGCGAGATGATTGGCGAGATGATTCGCCCTCTCCGCGCCCCCCGCACCCCCGCACGGTCATTTCACCGGAGCGGTTGCAGCGAGATGTTCGGG
>JANOJI010000412.1:0-2592 GCA_031408175.1 Ilumatobacteraceae bacterium | reverse complement strand
GCTGTCGATGCCAAACACCTGGCCGCGGCCCTCAAGGAGGCCGGCTCACGGGGCGCGCTGGCGCGGGGGCTGGGCCGTAGCTACGGCGATGCCGCTCAGAACGCCGGCGGACTCATTCTGCGATTGTCGTCGGGGGCAGGCGACATCGTGCTCGACCAGTCAGCCGGGCTGGCGACAGTCGGTGCCGGTGTCAGCATCGACGAACTGCTGCGGATACTTGTGCCCCGCGGCTTTTTTGTGCCCGTCACGCCCGGCACTCGATTCATCACGGTTGGCGGAGCAATCGCCAGCGACATTCACGGCAAGAACCACCACGTCGAGGGATCGATCGGCAACCACATCGAATCGATCACCATGATGCTCGCCGATGGCTCGACGAGAGTGATCGGCCGAGACTCCAACTCGGCCTTGTTCTGGGCGACCATCGGAGGCATGGGCCTGACCGGCATCATGCTCGACGCGACCATCCGCCTGCTGCCGATCGAAACCAGCCACATGCGCATCGACACGTCGCGGATCGCTGACCTCGATGCGTTGCTGGCGACGATGAGCTCACGCGACGACGAGGTTCGCTACAGCGTTGCGTGGATCGATCTGATGGCCAAGGGCCGCAACCTCGGCCGCAGTGTGCTGAGCCGCGGCGACCACGCCCGCGTTGCGGAGCTCGATGCTCGTCAGGCTGTTGCCCCGTTCGCGTACGGACCACGCCAACTCATTGCCGTTCCTGCGCTGGTGCCCCCTATGGGTGTACTGAACCACGCCACGATCGCTGCGTTCAACGAGGTTTGGTTCCGCAAGGCACCGGTACGCCGCGTCGGCGAGATTCAAGGGATTGGCGCCTTCTTCCATCCACTCGATCTGGTCGGAGCGTGGAATCGCCTGTACGGCAGCCGCGGCATGGTGCAGTATCAGTTCATCGTGCCCTTCGGCGAGGAGGAGGCGATGCGCACTGTCGTCGAACGGTTGTCCGCCAGCGGTGCAGCGAGCTTCCTCGCCGTGCTGAAGCGTTTCGGGGCCGCCAATCCGGCACCGTTGAGTTTCCCGCAGGCGGGCTGGACGCTCGCGCTCGATCTGCCCGGCGCGTCGCGTGGCCTCGGTGATCTGCTGCACGGACTCGACCGCGTGGTGCTCGATGCCGGTGGACGTCATTACTTCGCCAAGGACTCGCACATGACCCCGGAGGCGGTACGACGCGGCTACCCACGTCTCGACGAGTGGAAGGCGATTCGAGACGAGGCCGATCCACTGGGTGTGTGGCAGAGCGACCTCGCTCGTCGCCTCAACTTGATCTGACGCACCTCGCAACGACACCGGAGCCATATGGACAACGCACTCGGCCAACCACAAACAATCATCCTGCTCGGGGGCACGAGTGAGATCGGCCTGGCCATCGTCCGCGAGCTGCTCAGCCCAACGACACGCACCGTGGTGCTGGCGTGTCGCGACATCGACGCCGGCGAGCGTGCCGCAGCTGGACTGCGCCATCATTCGCTCTCCGTCGACGTCGTTCGATTTGATGCCATCGACACCGATTCACATGCGCAACTCGTCCGAAATCTGTCGAAGGACTACGGCGATATCGACGTAGCGATCATTGCGTTTGCGCTGCTTGGTGAGGGCGCTGTGACGACGGTCGACCCGGCAGCCGCCGTGGAGATCGCCCAGGTCAACTTCACGGGGGTGGTGTCGACCACCATCAGCGTTGCCAATCAGATGCGCCAACAGGGTCATGGCTCGATCGTCATGCTCAGCAGCGTCGCCGGTGAGCGCGTTCGCCGGCACAACCCGGTGTACGGCGGCACCAAAGCCGGGATCGACGGGTTTGCTCAGGGATTCGGCGACGCGCTGACCGATGACGGTGTGCACATGCTGATCGTGCGCCCGGGGTTCGTCCGGACGCGAATGACTGCCGGGATGAAGGCCGCACCGTTCTCGACGACGCCGGAGAAGGTAGCCGTCGCAACGGTGAAGGCACTCCGTGCCCGCCGTCGCATGGTGTGGGTACCGGCAACCCTTCACCCTGTGTTCTCGATCCTGCGCCACCTTCCTGGCCCCGTGTGGAGACGCCTGCCCCTTGGTTGACCTGCCCACCATCGAGCAACTTGCCGACGAGATGGTTTCCGTTGGCGTGCGGCGCGTGCACGTGCTGGCCTGGCGCGACCTCGACGACCCCGACGCAGGAGGGTCAGAGGTCCACGCCGACGAGTTCATGCGTCGCTGGGCAGCAGCGGGGTTGGACATCACCCACCGCACCTCGGCGGCGGTGGGCCAACCGGCGACCGCGATGCGCAACGGGTACCGCGTGATCCGCCGCGGAAGTCGATACTCGGTCTTTCCCCGAGCCGTTGGAAGCGAATGGATTCGACGAATGGGTGGATACGACGCGCTCGTCGAAGTGTGGAATGGCGTGCCGTGGATGAGCCCCGTGTGGTGCCGCAAGCCACACATCACGTTCCTGCATCACGTGCATGGTCCGATGTGGGATCAACTCCTTCCGAGGCCCTTGGCCGGAGTCGGCAGGGCGATGGAGGCCCGGTTCGCGCCGCCGTTCTACAGACGCACGTTGACACTGACGCCGTCGGATGCCACACG
>JANOJI010000404.1:0-1594 GCA_031408175.1 Ilumatobacteraceae bacterium | reverse complement strand
AGCATGGAAGGACTACATGACGATCCTGCCCGATGCGCAGGCTGTGATCGGCGAGATGTTCATCCACCCCGGCCTTGTTGAGGCGATGCCCGTCGGCCGTGCTCCGGCGACCAACGCGTATGGCCGTCTCGGATGGTTCTGTTTCGACACCTCTTCGCCGCTCAGCGAGGGATCGTGGCCGGCCGCGCTGGCATCGGTCGACATCGCCTTGTCGGGCGTCGATCGGATCCTGGGCGGCGAACGAATCGTCTACTCGCTGTGCCGCCCACCGGGGCACCACGCGACTCGCTCCGCGTTCGGAGGATTCTGCCTGCTGAACAACGCCGCGATCGCGGCACAGGCGTTGATCGACAGTGGCGTGCGTCGCGTGACGGTGCTCGATGTCGATGCCCATCACGGCAACGGCACGCAGCAGATCTTCTACCACCGCGGCGACGTGCAGTTCGTCAGCATCCACATGGATCCGGATCAGAACTACCCGTGGTTCGTCGGCCGCGCTCACGAGTGCGGCGCTGGGCCCGGCGCCGGCGCGAACCTCAATCTGCCGCTCCCGCTCGGCACCACGGGAGACCGCTTCCAGACCGACCTTCGCACGGGAATCGACGCGGTCTCTGCGTTCGATCCCGAGTACGTGATCGTGTCGTTGGGAGTGGACCCGGCTGAGGGTGATCCCACCGCAGGACTGTGTCTCTCGACGGAGGATTTCGCCGATGTCGGCAGAGCGATCGCGACGATCGACAGGCCGATGCTGATCGTGCAGGAGGGTGGCTATCAACTACATCGCGTCGGTGCCGACGTTCGCGCCGTGCTGGACGGCGTGCGCAGCGGTCTGGCCTCGACGTCGACCTAGGCTTCGACGTCGACCTAGGCTTCGCCTTTGCGGTAGATCTGACCGGAGGCTGCGGGTGGCCGCAACCGTTTGGTGAAGAAGATCAACACCACCAACACGATCACGTAGGGCAAGATTGCTGCCCACCAGTCGGGCGGCGTCTCGGTGGTCAAGTACCACAGCAGGGCCAACCCGCCGAAGATCGCGGCCAGCAAGGTGTCGCCACGGTTCTTGCGCAACAACGCGCCGATCATCACCGCGAACATGGCGATCGCGGTGACCAACAGCAGTGAATGCGACGCCTTGCCCTCGAGATCCTGCAGCTTGAGCGCGAACGGATAGCCAAACAACATTGCGCCGCCGAAGATTCCCATCGGTCGCCAGTTGCCGAAGATCAGTGCGGCGAGGCCGATGAATCCACGGCCCGTGGTCTGGCCCTCTTTGTAGATGCCCGACAACTCCTGGCTGGCGATGAATGCTCCCGCCAAGCCGGCCAGTGCGCCACTGACGACCACACCGACGTATTTGTAGAAGTAGATGTTGACGCCCTGCGCTTCGCCGGCTTCGGGACGTTCGCCGCTGATGCGCAGACGCAGGCCGAAGCGGGTGCGCCACAGCAGCCACGCCGTGAACGGCAGCAGAGCTAGGGAGAAGACAGTGACCCACGACATGTTGCTGACCAGACCACGGACGACGCCGGTGATGTCGGAGACGAAGAACCAGTCCTTCTTGGTGAACCACCCCAACACGTCGGGCGTTTTCCAG
>JANOJI010000395.1:0-1850 GCA_031408175.1 Ilumatobacteraceae bacterium | reverse complement strand
TGGTCGACGACCTCATACTCGCCAATGGGAGTGCCAGCGCGGATCATGAGGTCGCCGGTGTTGCACACCGACCATTGCAGCGCACCGCTGCTGTGCGCTGGCGATTGGCTGAACACCAGTGTCCCTGCACCCGCCAACGGCGTCGTGGAGGCCGACGCGTCGGCTGACAGTGCAGTCCAGTCGTACGCGACGTCGGATATGTCGGTGTCGACTTGGATGACGAGTTTGCCCTGGCCGCTGAAGCCCGGCTCGGGCGCCATCTGCACCCACACCTGAGCCCACCCGACCTCACCGGGATCGATGACTTCCTTCGCCGGCACGACCTCGCGCGGGATCACGGTGCGAGTGATGTCGGAAGCGTCCCACATCTCCCACTCGCCGATCGGGGTTCCGGCGGCGACAGGCGACGTGCCGTCGTTCTTCACCGACCAGGTCAGCCATCCATCGTCCAGCCACGGCCATTGATCGAACACCAGCGCCATGTGAGCAAGCTTCGCGCCCTCGTCAGGCCACCGACAAGGGTGGAGCGGGCACTGTCCGAAATCGTCGTCGAAATGCTTGACGGCAGCCGGTCACGATCGACGAGTTGGCAATTGAGCTTTTCTTCCCAGCCGACGACCGCAGCGCCAGATGCTGCACGCCATGTCGCTTGAACGGCACGGGGTGATCGCAAGGTTCGATCGATTGGAACAGACTTCTCGATCAACGTAGCGGAACATCCACCCGACGAATTCCGGAGTCCCGGGTACGATCGCGACAGCCCGCCGGCGCGTGAACACGTCACGGGGAACCGTGAACGAGTCATGCGATGACAGCCAGCGCGACAACCTCCCGACAGGCGACGCACATCCCGATCGCTGCGTCTCTCATGGCCCTCGGCGCAGGCGTGGTGTGGAGCTTCGGTGCCGTTACAGCGCGACTGGCCAAGCAAGCCGACGCGTTTCAATACCTGATCTGGCGATCGGTCGGAGTCCTGGTCGTCATGGAGGTGATGACAGCAATCCGTCGTCAGCCCATGCTGCTACCAAAGGCGTACACGTCTGGTAAGTGGATGTTGTCGGCCACCTTCGGCCTGTTGCTGGCCTCGCTGACGTTCGTGTACGCGGTGAAGACGACGACCGCAGCCAACGCATCGTTCCTCGGCTCAGTCACCCCACTCGCAGCGGTCGTCCTGGCCAGATTTGTACTCGGTGAGCGCCTCTCGCGAGTGACGCTCGGCGCAATCGTGGTCGCGTTCATCGGACTGATCGTGACCGTGTTCGGCGATCTTCATGCAGGCAACATGGTCGGCAACATCGCTGCTCTGACCGCGTCGGTGGGATTTGCGATCTACACCATCAGCGTGCGTTCCAATCCCGACGCTGACTGGTCGCCCGTGCTCCCGGGCTACGCCGCAGCGATGATCGTGCTGTGTTCGGTCATCACGCTTGCGAACGGCGAGACCTTGTTCCCACCAGCCAAGGACATGGCTTACGCACTGGGGCACGGCGCCGTGTTCATCGTCGTCGGCACGATGCTGTTCAACCGCGGATCCAAGAGCGTTCCGGCCGTACCGATGACCGTGTTCGCCCAGACCGAGATGGTGTTCGTTCCGCTGTGGGCGTTCCTGGTGCTCAGCGAGGCGCCCAAGGCGGCGACTGTCGTTGGCGGTGCGATCATCTTTGCCGCCGTCGTCGGAAAGGCCGTGCTCGATACCGCACCAGGCGCGGTTCAACCCGTACAGGAGTACTAGCACGAAGGTGCGACAACCGGCGTCCATGGTCTCGGAGTGTCCTCTGCAACAACCCACACAGGAGGACATACGAAATGAAGAAGTCACTGATCTGGACCACAATCACTGTCGGAGTCAT
>JANOJI010000374.1:0-3500 GCA_031408175.1 Ilumatobacteraceae bacterium | reverse complement strand
AGAACGTGATGAAACCGGCGTTGGCAACCGTCTGTTCGACCCGCTCGATCCACCACCGCTCGCCCTCATCGAACAACGGGCCGGCGATGTATGCCCGGGGCGCACGGTGGGTGTTCACCGCTCGCCCTCGTCGTCAGCCCGAGTGTCGCCCCAACCGTTGGCCCGAATGTCGTCGCCGTCGGCGTCGAGCGCACGTCCCTGCCATCGCAGAGCGCCGGGAGTGTCGCTGAGATGGGCGATCAGACCTTGCATCGGAGTTCCATCGACCTCGACGATCGCCTCACGGGCGGCGTAATGCGGATCGACCGCGATGTCGGCCATCGACATCACGGGCCCGATCGCCGCCTCCGCTGCAGTGAACGCGTCCATGACCTCGGCCTGCGTGCGTTCGGCACACCACGCCGTCATCACAGCTTCCAACGCCAAGCGATTCTCCATGCGAGCGGCGAACGTCGCGAATCGTGAATCGTTTCCGACGTCGAGCAGATTCAACACTCGTCCCGCAACCGAATCGCTCGATGTCGACACGCCGATCCATCGACCGTCACTGCATTGGTACGTGCCACGCGGCACCGAGTACGGCAACCCAGAGCCGAGCCGCTCTTGCATCTGCCCGGTGAGTTCGTAGAGCGAGATCAGTGGTCCCATCAACTGGAAGAGGCTCTCCAGCAGGCTGACATCGACCACCTGCCCAACGCCACTGCGGAGCGCGACCATCGTCGCGAATGCGGCGACGACCCCGGTGACCTCGTCGGTGAGTGCGATCGCCGGCAGCAACGGTTGGCCGCCGGGTTCACCGGAAATCGCCGCAAGTCCCGACATCGACTCGGCGATGGTGGCGAAACCTGGCCGGTTGCGATACGGGCCCGTCTGCCCGAACCCCGTGACCCGGGTGATCACCAACGCCGGGTTGAGCCCGTGCAGCACGTCGGGTGCGAGACCGAGGCGCTCGAGTGTGCCAGGACGGAAGTTCTCTATCAGCACATCGGCGTCGACAACCAACCTGCGCAACACATCGATGTCATCCGCAGATTTCAGATCGAGTGCGATGGTGCGCTTGTTCCTGTTGACCAGCTTCCACCACAATCCTTCGCCGTCGCGCGGATCGCGCCAGGCCAGTCTGCGGAGGCTGTCACCACCATCGGGTCGCTCGACCTTGATCACATCGGCGCCGAAGTCGGCGAGATAGCGAGCGCAGTTGGGGCCGGCGAGCACACTCGACAGGTCGAGCACCCGCAATCCATGAAGTGGAGCTTCGGGCATCAGCTATCGAAGCACGTTGAAATCGGCCGGCAGCGTTCCGCGACCGGTCAAAGCCGACAGGAGCGTGATCGGTTCGGCAAGTTCGGCCAACAATGCGACCACCATCGAGGATGTCGCCGGGCGCAAGGCCACTGGCTGACCCGTGGCACGTTGCAAGTCGATCGTGTGCATCGCCACTTCAGCCGCGCGGGTGGCGAGGTACTCGATGAACATCATCTGACCCACCGATGTGTTGACCACGTCGTCGTCGGCCGTCGAGGCGACGAGAGCGAGCGTGCTCTGTGCAGTCGCTTCGCTCTCTCCCACGGGATCGGTCAGCTGGGCACCCGCAGCCCGACCGCGGTCTGCCACACCGGTGTGAATGTTGGGATCGGCCAGGGCAACGCGGTAGTAGTCGACGGCGTCGACGATGACGCGGTCGACGGTGGGCTCGGCGGCGAGGTACCGCTCGACAGTGGTGAAACCGCGCAACGTATGCGCAGCCAACTCGCGGACTGTCCAGACACCGAGACCCGGGAGCTCCCATTGATGCGGTTGGACCCGCTCGATCGTTGTCAGGAGCGAGGCCGCGACATCTTCGAATGCTGCCCTCACCGCAGCGGGATGTTGAAACAACGGTCCTCCAAGTTGCCCAGCGCGTACGTCTCGTAGTCAATCCCGAAGTCCGACATCAGATGGCGGCAACGATCACTCCAAGTCAACGCAGCGGGTGATGACATTCGATGCACGACCTGAGTGATACCGCCCTCGTACACCCGATACTCGGCCCAGGTGCCGGGGAAGTCCTTCACACAACCGATCTCGACGGATGGCACACCACACGACATCCATCGCACTCGGTGGCGATGGGTGTGCCCAGCCGTGTACGCCACGACTCGCGACCGACGTGCCGCGACGCCACTGAGGCCATCGCTGCTGTCAGGGTCGAGCCCGAAGTACTCGTTGTGCCGCTTGCCCGAAACCCACTGCTGCTGGTGCCCCATCACGACCACCGGCCGATCTGCAATTGCGGCAAGGTCGTCGAGCCACTCCAGCTGTCGAGCCGTGATCGAGCCCGGTGTGCGCCCGGTCAGGACCGTGTCGAGCAAAGCGATCGACACACCGGCAAGCTCGACCCACACGTCACCCGCGTACACGTCTTGGCCTTTGTAGGCGTCGTGATTGCCGCGCACCACGTGCAGGCGATCGCCGAAAGCGTCGCGGTAGCAGGACTCGAACGAGGCGAATTCGTCGTCGGTGCCGTCGCACGTGAGATCACCCTTGACCACAACGGCAGCGAGATCGGCGGCGGCCATCTCAGCGACGGCGGCACGGTTCATGGTCTCGGGATGGGGTGGCTCGCCCGGCTCGACGCGCTGGATCGGCCCACGGGGGTCGTCGTCGATCTTGCCGCATTCGACTTCGCCGAAGTGCAGATCATTGACCGTTCCGAACCTGCACAAGAGCTGACCCTCCGGACGAGACAGTGTCTGCACCTCGTGGTTGCCGATGTGATGGACCGAGTTGGGTTGGAGACCTTCGAGGCGAACGACGTCGGTCGTCCCCGCCTGATGGGCCACGATCAGATCATCGGCGACGGTCGTGATGTCCACGTCGTGGAGGGTAGCGGCTGAGTGTGTGAGGACTCTGCGTGAGGACTATCGGGATGTCTCTCGGCGTGGACGCTCGCGTCGCTGGGGAAGCGGCGCGATCCACCAGCGATTGCTGAACCGCCACGTCGGCACGCGCGCGACCGGCGACGCTTCGAACAACACCGGCTTCGGCCACATCGCTTCGATCGACGCAACGATCGCGGCAACCTCCTCGTCGCTCGGTGATGGAGAGATGTCGAGATTCACAACGGCACGTTGCCGTGTTTGCGGCGCGGTAACTCCTCGCGCTTGGTGCGCAGCATCCGCAGGCCGGCGACGATCTTCTGCCGGGTCTCGGCGGGATCGATCACATCGTCGACGTAGCCACGTTCAGCGGCGTTGTAGGGATTGGCGTACTTCTCGGTGTACTCCGCCACCAGTTCGGCACGGCGTGACGCAGGGTCTGCAGCTTGCTGCAGTTCGCGGCGGTAGACGATCTCGACCGCACCTTGCGGGCCCATCACGGCAAGCTCGGCTGTCGGCCACGCATAGGCAAGGTCGGCGCCGATCGACTTCGAGTTCATCACGACGTAGGCACCGCCGTAGGCCTTGCGAGTGATGATCTGAATGCGCGGCACGGTGGCCTCGCAGTAGGCGTACAACAAC
>JANOJI010000355.1:0-6041 GCA_031408175.1 Ilumatobacteraceae bacterium | reverse complement strand
GCGCCAGGGCCCTGGCGACGCCGACGCGCTGGCGTTGGCCGCCGGAGAATTCGTGCGGGAAGCGCTTGGCATGGTCGGGGGCAAGCCCGACCAGCTCCAGGAGCTCGGCCACACGGTCGCGATGACTACCGGCGACCTTGTGCACCTGCAACGGCTCGGCGATGGCGTTGCCGACCGTCAGCCTCGGGTCGAGCGACGCGTACGGATCCTGGAACACCATCTGCATCTCTTGACGCAGGGGTTGGAGGTGCTTCTTCGACATGCCGACGAGCTCAGCTCCGAGGAACTTCACCGACCCAGACGACGGCGTGAGCAACTGCAGCACGCACCGCGCCACGGTCGACTTGCCCGAGCCACTCTCGCCGACGAGACCCAAGGTGGTGCCCCCGTCGATCGAGAAGCTGACGTCGGACACGGCCTGCACAATTCCCCTGACGACGCGGATGCCTTGGAGCTGACGGATCGGGAACACTTTGACCAGGTTCGAGACCTCCAGCACCGGACCAGCCGTCGTACGATCACCATTGAACTGATCGGCCGGTGCGTTCACGCGACACCTTCAGCGACGAGCAGTTCTTCGGCACGCACGCATGCCGTCTCGAGGCCGAGTAGCGGATGCAACTCGGGAATGTCTCCGGCGCACACCTCTTCGGCAAATGGGCATCTCGGCCGGAACGCGCAACCGGACGGCGGGCGCAACATGTTGGGCGGCGCGCCTGGAATCGGGGTCAGCCGCTCGCGCCCCAACGCCGGAAGACTGGCCAGCAGACCGCGCGTGTACGGATGCGTCGGATTGCGGAAGATCGAATCGACATCGCCTCGTTCGACGGTGCGGCCTGCGTACATCACCTGCACACGATCGGCGATGCGGGCAACGACACCGAGATCGTGGGTGATGAAGACGACGCCGGCGCGGAACTTGTGTTGGATCTGCTGGATGACATCGAGGATCTGGGCCTGCACAGTGACATCGAGTGCCGTCGTGGGCTCGTCGGCAATGAGCACATCGGGATCGTTGGCGATGGCGATGGCGATCATCACTCGTTGACGCATGCCGCCGGAGAACTCGTGCGGGTACTGCGACGCACGCGTTCGCGGTTGCGGGATGCCGACGATGTCG
Organism: Ilumatobacteraceae bacterium; assembly: GCA_031408175.1. Classification (GTDB taxonomy): domain Bacteria; phylum Actinomycetota; class Acidimicrobiia; order Acidimicrobiales; family Ilumatobacteraceae; genus JAENVT01. Next base: position 4,921 of record JANOJI010000355.1, on the reverse strand, counting down.
AGCAATTCGATCGAACGATCCCAAGCCGCGGCCTTGGACACGTCGTTGTGACTGCGGATCATCTCGGAAACCTGATGACCGATCTTGTGCGTCGGATTGAGAGCCGACAGCGGGTCCTGGAAGATCATCGAGATCCGCTTGCCACGCTGGCTGCGCATCAGCGTGTTGCTCATACCGACGAGCTCTTGTCCATGCACCTTGACCGAACCCTCGATCTTGGCGTTCCTGGGCAGCAGGCCCATGGCTGCGAGGAACGTGACCGACTTCCCGGACCCACTCTCGCCGACAACACCGAGCATCTCGCCAGCGCCAACGGTTACATCGACGCCGCGAACGGCCTGGACATCGCCGCTTTCAGTGGGAAAGGTGACACGCAGGTCGCGGATTTCGAGAACAGGCTGCTCTTGATTCACGCCCGGCTCATGTCTGCCTTGGGATCGAAGGCATCGCGCAACCCGTCACCGACGAAGTTGATCGCGACGATCGTCATCACCAACAGCGCACACGGGAAGACCACGAGCCACCAGTAGCCCGACAGAACGGTTTTCTTCGACTGAGCGATCAACAAGCCCCACGTCGTGCGCCCCTCGCCCGGGCTGGGCCCGTAGCCGAAGAACGACAACGTCGACTCGGCAAGGATGGCACCAACGACCGACAACGACAGCGCGACCATGATGGGACCGAGCGCATTCGGGATGAGGTGCCGGAACATGATGCGCGGCCCACCTGCGCCGACCGAACGTGACGCCTCGATGAACTCGCGTTCTTTCAGCGACAGCACCACGCCGCGCACGATTCTGGCCACCGCCATCCACCCAACTGCGGAGAGCAAGATAACCATGAAACGAACCGACGTTTTCTCTCCCATGATTGCTTTGACGAGTGGCGCCTCTGCCAGCACGTTGCGAAGAACCAGCAACGAAACCAGAATCGGGAAGGCGAGAAACAGGTCGGTGATCCTCATCAGCACGTCGTCGAGCAGCCCGCCCAGGTAACCAGCGATCGCCCCGATGATGGTGCCGAGGGTGCACGCGATGAGCGCGACGGAGATACCGATCATGATCGAAACGCGCCCGCCGTAGAAGATGCGACTGTAGAGATCACGGTTGAGGTCGTCGGTGCCGAACCATGCCTTCGAGCTCGGTGGCGAGTTGATGAATGTCGCGTCAGTCTTCGGCAGGCGCTGCGTCTCGCTGTAGCGCGCCGGAATGCTGGGGAAGAGGCAGGCCAGCATGATGATGATGAGCAGGCCGAGTGAGGCCATCGCGACCCAGTTGCGTCGGTAGTGCCGCAACGCCAGGCGAAATGGCGACAAGGACACGCTGGCGACACCCTCGGACTCGTCGCGTAGCGACAGGCCAGTGAGATCGGCATCGGTGTTGTCTTCGATCGCCTGAGCGACGTCTGCGGTGTGATCGATCTCAGTCAAGTCGGATCCTCGGGTCTAGTACGGCGTAGAGCACGTCGGCGAGCAAGTTGGCCATGATGATGCCGATGACCACGAAGACCATCCACGGCATCAACTGCGGGAAGTCTCCGTTCTCGTAGGCAGTCAAGAAGAAGTCACCCATCCCCTTGTTCTCGAAGATGCGCTCGGTGATGATGAGCCCGCCGATGATGCCGCCGATGTCGATAGCAGCGACGGTAACGATGGGGATGAGCGCGTTGCGGAGGGCGTGGCGGACGAGCACTCGTCGTTCGCTGACACCTTTCGCCCGCGCAGTACGGAGGTAGTCGCTGTTCTTCACTTCGAGCAGCGACGCGCGCATGTAGCGCGAGTACACCGCAACGATCTGAATCGCTACCACAGTGATCGGCAGGGTCAGATGCTTCAGCCGTAGCACGAGATCAAATCCCTGGTGGCCGGCAGGATAGACACCCGACGTCGGCAGCAGCGGCTTGTTGAGGCCGAGCCAACGGGTGAGGGTGATGGCGAAGAACAGTTGCAGCAAGATGGCGCTGACATAGGGCGGGATCGAGATCCCGATGAATGCACCGGTCGTCGAAGCCTGATCGAACGCCGAGCGAGGGCGCATGGCTGACAGGATTCCGATGCCCAAGCCGATGACGACACCGACGATCGTGGCGAGCGATCCGAGCACCAAGGTGTTGGCGACCGCCGCCCTCAGCTCGGGCCAGACTGGACGGCTGCCCTTGATCGAACGGCCCCAGTCGAACGTCACGAAGTGACCCAGCCAGTTGAAATATTGCGAGACAATGTTTCCCGTGAGTCCGTTGGCGACGCGGTACTGCTGCACCTTCGCTTCGCTGGCTCGCGGATTGAGCCGCAGATAGCTCTGCACCGGATCGGTACCGATGCGGATGGCGATGAACACCAGAAACGTGATGATGAAGAGAGTGGGTAGCGTCCACAAAAGTCTTCGACCGACGAATCTGATCATCCTGCCGCACCTCCGTCTTGACGTGTGTGAAATTGAGAGCGGGGCCGGCATTTGCCGGCCCCGCTCACACTAGGTCATTTCTGTAGCTATAACCCGCAGGTCAGCCAAGCGCAACGTCGGGCTCGCCGGTGACGAGCTGAGTCGCCTCGTACGTGCCTTCTGCTGTCGTTGCCCATACGGCGGGGAGCACCTTGAACGCCGTGGTCCAGACGTACCACGAGGAGTTGGCGCACTCGGTGATGGGGTTGAGGCACTCTGGCCACTGCTCGGCACCGATGACGATCTGGCCGTCACCGTTGGTGTCTTCCCATTCGTTGATGTTTTGGAAGGCCTGGTAGTTGGCTGCGTCCTTGTCGACTGGGCCACCAACCTGATCCGTACGCCATGCGGCGATGTTCGGGAACTGGTACAGCGGCAACATGACCGCGTCCTCGGCGAGGAATGCGCCAATCTGGTGGATGAGGTCGGCACGAGCGGTGTCGTCGACCGTCTGATCAGACTCGAGCATCAGAGCCGATGCGTCCTCGTTGCACCAACCGGCCGAGTTCTGGCCTTGGTTGCCGTTGTCGGCCGAAGGAATGGACGAGCACGCCATGATGCCGGTGACCGTGGGGTCGGGGCTCGCGGTGTTGATGTACATCGCCATGTCGTACTTCAGAGCTGGGAGGCGCTGCTGGAAGTAGCACGCTGCATCGCAGTTGTCGGCGATGATGTTGAACCCGGCTGCCTGCAGCTCGGGGATCATCAGGGCCTGAGTCGACTCACGACGGGTGTTGCCCGAGTTGATGATCCAGTGGATCTCCGGTGCAACGCCATCCTTTGCCCACATACCGTTGCCATCTTTTTCCCAACCGGCGTCGGTGAGGATCGTCTCGGCACCAGCGGCGTCGAAGAACCCGTCGGTGCCGTCAGCAGCGCCGAAGATGGTCTGATCGCACCATGGGCCGATCGTCGGAACCCAGAGACCGCAGTTCAGCAGCGGCCCACCTGGGAAGATCGGATCGTAGATGTTCTCGAGGATCAGGTTGCGGTCGATCGACTTGGCGAAAGCCTGACGGAAGTCGGCGTCCATGAATGCACATGAGCGGGTCTCGTCAGGCGTGCAGTTGAGGTCTTGCTGGAAGTACAAACCCTCGTAGTTCGTGCCATAGCCAGGAGTCGACGAGATGTTCGGATTATTCAGCGCGTCGGTGATACCGGCGTATGCCTGCGGGAAGATGAAGTCGCTCTCGCCGGCAACGAGTGACGCGATTTCCGTGTCACTGTCGGCCTTGGGGACCATGACGATTTTGTCGACGATGCCGACATCGGTGCCGTAGTAGCCCTCGTTCTTGGCAAGAATGAGCTGATCGAGGCTCCACGACTCAATCTTGTAGGGCATGGCCGAGAACGGGATGTTGTCGGCGAAGAGGGCCGAAACGTCGTTGCAATCGTCGACCACATCTGCCTTCAGCAGGTTGCCGAACAGGTTCTTGTACGGCGCATACACCTCGGAGAACTCAACGACGACCTGCTTGTCGGACTCGCCGGCCTCGATCGAAGTGATCTTGTCGTAGCCGACGGTGGTCAGCGAGCCAGGAGTGTTCAGAATGGCCTCGGTGGTGCACTTGAAGTCGGCAAATGAGATTGGCGTGCCATCATCCCAAACTGCGTCGGGATTGATGTTCATCGTCAACGTCATCGCTGCATCGCTCGGGGCGGCCGCTGTGGTCTCGGTTCCACCTACGGTGGTCTCGGGTGCTGCTGCGGCGGTGGTCTCGGTACCAGCGGTCGTGTCGCTAGGGCTGGTGTCGCCGTCGTCGCCGCAAGCTGCTGCGATCACCGCAAAACCGAATGCCAGTGCAGCGTAGCGAGTGCTACGTCTCGTGGTCCTCACGTGGATGTTCCTCCTGTATGAACGGAGGGAGGTAGGTCTCGGTCGAACGACATAACAGGCGGGACGCTTGTCGGGAAGGCCGACCACACTCTCACACCGTCCTCCCCGATCGGAGTGAGCGCACGACAACATAGCACCGTTGCTTACCGACCGGTAGCAGCATCGTTCCGAATGTCTGAAAAGTCGGGCCGAAAATTCCAACGGCCGAGCAGTTCTACACGCCGAGCTTGCAGATCCTGGCAAATTCATCGGGGTCGAGGCTGGCGCCGCCAACCAGCGCACCATCGATATCGGGCTGCCCGATCAATTCGGCGATGTTCGATGACTTCACGCTGCCGCCGTACTGAATCCGGACGGCGGCTGCAGCCTCCGGCCCCGCGATCTTGACCAAACATTGACGAATCGACTGACACACCTGCTGGGCGTCATCCGACGTCGCTGTCAGGCCGGTACCGATCGCCCAGATCGGCTCGTAGGCAACGACGACTGCGGCTATACGGTCGGCCTTCATGCCATCGAAGGCAGCGCGAATTTGGCCGAGCACCTTGCCCTCGGTCTCGCCGGCCTCGCGTTCCTCCAGCGTTTCGCCGACGCACACGATCGGCGTCATCGCGTGGCGCTGTACTGCGGCCACCTTCTTGGC
>JANOJI010000308.1:0-3792 GCA_031408175.1 Ilumatobacteraceae bacterium | reverse complement strand
CCGAAGGCCGTCGATCACCGCATCCATGATCGGCTGGTTCTCGTCGAAGATCCCCTCTCCGGCCACCCGCGCCTGCGCCGCCCGCGGAGAAAGCACGGCTGCGCATCGATCGACGCGTCGATTGCCGCCGGCGCCGGACTCGTCACCGGTGGTCGATCAGACGATCGCCCGGGCTTCTACTTCCCACCGACGATCCTCGATTGCGACGACGTCGCCGCATCGGCCACGACGACCGAACTGTTCGGACCGGTCCTGACCGTGGAGTCCTTCGACACCGAGGAGCAGGCCGTCGAGCTCGCCAACTGCACACCGTTCGGGCTCGCCGCCGGTGTCTTCACCCAGAACCTCACCCGTGCTCACCGCATGATCAAACGCATCACCGCCGGCATCGTGTGGGTCAACACCTATCGCGCGGTCTCGCCGATCGCCCCCTTCGGCGGATACGGCAAGTCCGGCCATGGTCGGGAAGGCGGTCTGGCCGCAGCACTCGACTACACACGCACCAAGACTGTCTGGCTGCGAACCTCCGACGACCCGATCCCCGACCCGTTCGTCATGCGCTAGCCGGTTGGCCGCGATAGCCGGGAGATTTCCCGTACGCCTTCTCGACGCTCGCGGCTCCGATGGTCTCCGGCCGAACGCTGTCGGGCGCGATTTCGGTAGTGGAGCCACTCACTTCGCGCCCGACCAGGCTCATCGGGTTCGATTTGGGCACTAGCAGTACCCAAATCGCGCCCGATGACACCGTGGCGCAGGCCTCGAACGCAGCGCCGCGACGCGAGTTCGGCTGATGTCAGGATCGGCCGATCTCGGCCAGAGCGCCCTACGCCGAGTTCGCCATCGTCATCGCCGCCGAACAGGCGTCACGAACGCTTGCAGCATCAGGCGAGTCTGGCATCATCGACGCCATGACCGTGATCAAGATCAACGCGCTGACCGTCCCCGCCGAGATGGGAGAAGAAGTCGCCAAGAGGTTTGCTGCGAGGGCAGGAGCTGTGGACGGCCACGACGGCTTCGAGGGTTTCGAGCTGCTTCGCCCCACCGACGAGCGCACCACCTGGCTGGTGGTCACCCGCTGGCGCGACCTCGAGTCGTTCGAGGCGTGGAGAACGTCGTCCTCGTTCACGCACGGTCATCGCCCCGAGCCAACGGGCGCCGGCAGCGATGGCGCTGGCGAAGCCCCGGCAGCGCAGCCACCGATGCCCATCCAGGCCGAGCTGTGGTCGTTCGAGGTCGCGATCTCATCCGCACCCTGACGGGTCAGATCCTCCTGATCAGCACGGTCTGCAAGATTTCCCGTACGTTTTATCGAGGGCAGTCCTCTACCATTTGTCGATCCCCCGCCGGGTTAGCTCAGTCGGCAGAGCACTTCACTTGTAATGAAGATGTCGTGAGTTCGATTCTCACACCCGGCTCTATTTCAAACCCGGATCCGAACCGGACGGATCTCAACACAAACACCAGGTCAGATACCATAGAGTGAACGATTCTCGTGACAGGGCAAGGTATTCGACAGCCACCGCGGAGTTGAGCCTTTCTTGACTCCATGTCGTTCGCCAGGAGGATGGGACCACCCTTTCGCCAGTTGCATGGGACCGGGTCGGGGTTCAGCGTCGGCGGTGTGATGTTCGCCGCTCTGGTGCTGGTGCGTCAAGTGCTCGTTCGGTGGTGGTGGTCGGTCGTTGGCGTTGGCGGTAGGACTCGCCGTCGAGGACGAGCTCGTGGGCGGCGGACTGCAGCCGGTCGATTGCCGACTGGGCAAGGAGTGGGTCGGCCATCAGGGCGAGCCATTCGATCGGCTCGCGGTTGGAGGTGACCACGGTCGATGCGGCCCGGTGGCGCTCGACGATCAGCTCGTAGACATCGGCGGTGTCGAGGGCGTCGAGGGCCTGGAGTGCGAAGTCATCGACGATGAGCAGATCGACGCGGAGCAGTTTGCGCATCTCGGCGTCGTGGCTGTTGTCGAGCCGGGAGGCGCGTAGTCGCTTGAGGAGCCGATCGCAACGTTCGAAGTGGACGCTGTAGCGGCGGCGGATCGCGGCGTGGCCGAGCGCGGTGGCGAGGAACGTCTTGCCGACACCGACAGGTCCCATGATCACCGCGTTGTGGCCGCCGTCGATGAACCGCAACGAGCACAACTCGTTCCACACGTTGCGGTCGTAGCTGACCTTGGCGGTGTCGTCCCAGCGGTCGAGTGTCATCGTCGGGTCGAGTCCGGCGCCGTGCGCGCGACGATCGGCTGAGGTGTTCTCGCGGCGGGTGACTTCGTCGGCGAGGACGAGCTCGAGGAACTCGGCGTGACCCATGCCGCCGGTCTGCGCGAGCGCGAGTCGTTCCGGGAGCGTGTCGAGGCAGCGGCCGAGCTTCACTCTTCGCAGCAACGCCTTCAGTTCGGGGGTGACCGTCGGCGCGCTCATGGCGACACCTCAGCCCGGTTGATGGCGAAGTGGTCGGGGTCGCGGGCGAACCGGCCGGCGATCACGGTGCCCGGCAGTGCCGGTTGGATCGTGGTCCGTTCGGTGCCGCGTTCGAGCATCCGGCGGATCAGCCCGATGTTCACCACCTCGTGATCGAGCGCGCTCGCGCACGCTGCTTCGACGCGTGTCGCACCCCATTTCTTCACCAAGCTCAACAGGGCGTAGACGTGACGCATCCGGGTCCACGGCAACGGGATGTCGAGCAGCGCCGTCGCGTAGGCGCCGATCGCTTGGCCGTGGCTGGCAGCGATCGATTGCAGATGGTCAACGTCACGCAGCGCGTACGCGGTCTTGTGCGACGGGAGGTCCGCCGGGTCGGTCGAGCGGCGTCCTGGCTGTTGGCGCGGATGCACCTTGACCAGCTGGTTTCGGTGGAAGACGCGCACCAACGTCCGGTCGGCGCGCACCTCAACCCGGGCGCCGATCAAGTTCCCCGGAATCGAGTAGAGCGCCTTCGCGACTTCGATGTGATGATCACGATGGACCTTCGCGGTCGCGTAGATCGGCACGTCATAGGGCGCCGTCGGTGCGGGGCGCAGCACCGGCAACTCCTCGATCCGGAACACCTCGGCCGGGCGCGCCTGGATTGTGCCGTGAACCCTCATCCCCGCCCGATCACGGCACCACTCCTCCGCGCGTCGTTGCGCATCGGCGAGATCGACGAACGTCTCGCCGGCAAAGAACGAGCCGCGCACGAACGGCACCACCCGCTCCACTCGTGGCTTGTCTTGCGGACTACGGACCCGGGCCGGGTCGACGACGAACCCGCGCGACTGGGAGTACTCGACGAAGGCTTGATTCAACCTCGGCTCGAGCGCATCGGCCTGGTCGACGATCGCCTTCAGGTTGTCGGGGATCGCGGTTGCGAACACTCCGCCATAGAACGCCCATGCCGCCTCGAACCCGGCGATCACATCGGCGACCGTCTGGGCGAAGGTCAGCCACACGAACGTGTAGCGCGACACCACCGGCGTGAAGATCAACGCCTGACACACCCGCTGCCGGCCGGTCGCGGAGTCGAACACGAGACCGAGTCGACCGAAGTCGACCTGCAGCTCATCACCCGGCTTGCCGTCATCGACGCGAACGGTTGTGCCACGCCGGCCACGGCCGACGTCGCACACCTCCAGCGCGTACCGGTGCAACGTCCGCTGCGGCACCACGATCCCTCGCCGGGCGAGCAGCTCGTGCGCCTTGACCACCGTCAACCCGTCGGTCTTCAACCAGGCGACGAGCTGGTCGTGGTTGGTGACCAGCATCGTCCACGCCTCACCCCGCCCATCGCCCCGGCAGGGGCGCACCTTGTCCACCACCA
>JANOJI010000275.1:0-2043 GCA_031408175.1 Ilumatobacteraceae bacterium | reverse complement strand
GGCTTCGACGGCTACAAGCCTCCCAGCATCCTGCAAGCCGCGGGCGCCAAGGATTGTGCCGTGGAGCTGTACTCCATGACCAAGAGCTTCTCGATGGCAGGCTGGCGCTGCGCATTCCTCGTCGGGAACCGTGAGGTCGTGCAGGCGTTGGTGAAGTTGAAGAGCTATCTCGACTATGGCGTCTTCCAGCCAGTACAGATTGCCGCGACGGTCGCGATGAACGAGGCTGCCGACTATCCGGCAGAGGTTTGTTCGATCTACCAGAGCCGACGTGATGCGCTGATCGACGGGCTCGCGCGTATCGGCTGGGACATCCCGAAGCCGAAGGGGTCGATGTTCGTTTGGGCCCCGATCCCAGAGGCATACTCGGAGATGGACTCGGTCGAGTTCTGCTCGCACGTCGTGCGCGAGTGTGAGGTCGCCCTCTCGCCCGGAGTCGGCTTCGGCCCTGGCGGTGAAGGGTTTGCCAGGTTCGCCCTGATCGAGAACGAGCGGCGCATCGCCCAAGGCATCCGCAATCTCAAGCGGGGTCTCCCCAAACTCGGTTGACGCCGAGACGGGGCAGGGCTGAACGCCGCTAGCCGTACAGGGCGCGCACGTCGGGGGGCGGATGGCCGTCGGGCGGCGTGCACGGGTTGTCGATCGGCCCACCGACGATCATCGGCTTCGGACACGGCTCAGAGAACAGATGGGTGATCCATCGCGAGATGTAGTCGGCCGCGCCGAGGGCTCCGGTGGGCTGGTAGTGGATGCCGTCGGACACGAACCACGACCGCACCGGCGCCGTGTAGTCGCGCCAGTTGGCGATGAACACATCGGGATACGCGCCGCTGGCTACCTTCTGCAGCAGCGTCTCGTTGTTGGACACGTACGACCCGTTGTTGTCGGTACCGCCTCGAGTGAGGCCGTCGCGCAATCGATAGTTCATCCAGACGATGCGCACAGCGCCCTTGGCGCGAGCGGCTGAGACGATCACATCGAAGTTCTGGCCGAACTCGTTGCTGCCCTCGTTGTAACCCGTGCTGATGACCACCGCATCGAACTGGCCCGGTGCGTTCTGGATCGCCGCCAGCGCGGTGCTCGGGGTGTTGCCGGCCTGGCTGAGGCACGACGGTCTCACCAGACGCCGGCACGACTCGGCGTCGTACACGTACGCCATGCCGGCGATCGCATTGAGTGCAGCCGTGTAGAACTTCAGCCCTTCGAGCGACGAGTCGCCCATCAACAGCACGCGAGGCACGGGCGGTGGCAGCGTCGGCGTGACCTGCACCATCGTGCCGCGCGTCGCTGGATCGATGGCCCCAGCAGGTTGACGTACGTCGGTCAATGCTGACGCGCCGGATGCGCACAGCAACGCGACACAGGTGCCGATGGCGACGACGCCACCACGGTTCATGGAGAGCCGATCCAGGCGCGTGACCGTTCGACGGCCCGCAGCCACGTGGCATGGCCGAGATCGGTGAACGTTCGATCGGGTTCGGGCTGGAAGGTTGCGTCGATCTGCCATCGGTCGCTGATCGCTGCCAGCGACGGCCAGACACCCTCGGCGAGGCCGGCCAGGTAGGCCGCGCCGAGCGCAGTGGTCTCCTGGTCGATCGGTCGCTGAACCGTGACGCCGAGTTGGTCTGCTTGCAGTTGCAGCAACAGGTCCATCACCGACGCGCCGCCGTCGACCCGTAGTGCGGCAAGGGTTGTGCCACTGGCTGCCGCCATCGCCTCGACCACGTCGCGTGTCTGGAAGGCCATCGCTTCGACTACGGCGCGGGCGAGATGGGCCTTCGACGTGCCTCGCGTGATGCCGACGATCGTGCCTCGGGCGTATGGGTCCCACCACGGGCTGCCGAGACCAGCGAACGCCGGTACGACGTACACGCCGCCACTATCCGGTGAACTGGCCGCCAGCGGGCCGATCTCGGCTGCCGATTCGATCACACCCAACCCGTCGCGCAACCACTGAATGGCTGCGCCGGTCACGAAGATGGCGCCCTCCAACGCGTAGGCGACGGTGCCGTCCGAAAGCTGCCATGCAACGGTTGTCAGCAT
>JANOJI010000347.1:0-8625 GCA_031408175.1 Ilumatobacteraceae bacterium | reverse complement strand
ATCTTGGCGTTGCTGGTCTACATCGCTGCGCTGATGACGTTCCGATTCTTCGACGGCAGCTAGCAGATGCTCGGCGCGACCTTCGCCGACCCGTGGAAGTTCGAGGCGAACCCCGAGGTCTACTTGCTGGTCGTCTTCTTGATTGCCGCATACGTGTACGCCATGCGCGTGATCGGTCCGCGAGCGGTCGCCCAGGGCCAGCCCGTGTTCACGCACCGCAACGTGTGGTGCTTCACCGGAGCATTGGTGTTGTTGTTCACCGCCAGCACATGGCCGCTCCACCACATCGCCGAGGACTACCTCTACTCGGCGCACATGCTGCAGCACATGATGCTCAGCTACTTCATGCCGCCGCTAGTACTGCTGGCTACGCCCACGTGGTTGCTGCGATTGCTCGTCGGCACCGGCCGCACATGGCGGGTCGTCACGTTCATGACCAAGCCGGTCGTTGCCGCGGTTGTGTTCAACGTCGCGGTGATGGTCACCCACATCCCACCCGTGGTCAACGCCTCGGTGCAGAGCGCGCCACTGCACTACGCACTCCATCTGCTGGTGGTGCTCACTGCGGTGCTGATGTGGATGCCCGTCGTCGGGCCGTTCCACGAGCTGCGGATCAGCGACGCAGCCAAGCCGATCTATCTGTTCTTGCAGAGTGTCGTCCCAACCGTGCCGGCCGGCTGGCTGACGTTCGCCGAGGGTGTGGTCTACAAGCACTACAACCAGCCGGTGCGTGTGTGGGGCATCAGCCCAACCGACGACCAGCAGATCGCCGGCGCGATCATGAAGATCGGCGGGTCCTTCTTCTTGTGGGCGCTCGTCATTTTCTACTTCTTCAAGCGCTTCGCGACGAGCTGGAAAGAAGACAACACGTATCGCCGGCCGCCGCTGACCTTCGATCAGGTGCAGTCCGAGTTCGACAGCACACCTGCTCCGCCCGAGAAGGTGAGCTAGTCCCAGCGAAACAGGCGAGACGCCAGCAACGGTGTCACCACCGCCCAGACACACAGCACGATCCACGACCGCGTCGGCTGCGTCGCGGCGCTGCCGAGAGTATCGCGCAGCACGTCGGCCAGAGCGCCGGACGGTAAGACATGCGCCACGGCGCGTATCGCGCCGGGCAGCTCGGCGAAGGGGATGACCATGCCGCCGAGCAGCAGCAGCACGACGTACAGCCCGTTCTGCGCAGCCAAGTTCACCTCGCCCGGCAGCCGCCCAGCCATGGTCAGGCCGATGCCGGCGAAGGCCATCGTGCCGACGATCACACCAACCACGGCGAGCAGCCAACTCGGTGAATCCGGGTCCCAGCCGAGTGCAAATGCGACGGGGACCAGCACGGCAAACTGCACGATCTCGACGGCGATCACCGCCCCGATCTTGGCGGCGATCAACCGTGGACGTCCGAGCGGTGTGGTGCCCAGGCGCTTCAGCACGTGATAGCTGCGTTCGAATCCGGTACCGATGCCGAGGCTGACCATTGCGGTGCTCATCGTCGCCAGGGCGAGGATGCCGGGCGCGAGGAAGTCGATCGGCTCGGGCGTGTCGGTCGGCAGCACATCGACCAGGCTGAAGAACACCAACAGCAGCACGGGGATGCCGAGGGTCAAGAGCAACTGCTCGCCGTTGCCGGCCACACGCCGGAGCTCGGCGCGCAATTGCACCACGGCGACGTTCACGACTGATCACCACCGATGAGACGACGGAACACGTCCTCCAGGCGTTGCCCGCCGGCGCGCAGGTCGTGCAGCGGATGGCCCGCCTCTGCCAGCCAATCACCGAGTTGGGCCATCAGCCGTGGCTGGGGTGGGGCGTCGATGACGTACTCGTCGATGCCGACCTCGCTGGCGACGATCCCGGTGGCGGCGGCCAGGGCCCGCAGATCCAGTCCTGGGTCGCTGCGAAATCGGATCTCGTCGTGACCCTTGCGCAGCTCGGCCAGCGTGCCATCGGCCACCAGCGTGCCGCGGTCGATGATCACCATCCGGTCAGCCAGTCGCTCGGCCTCGTCGAGTTCGTGGGTGGCCAGCACCACGGCGCATCCGTTCGATGCCAGATCGCGGATGAGGCTGCGGATCGCATCGCGACCATTGATGTCGACCCCCGACGTCGGTTCGTCGAGGAACGCGACCTCGGGCTTTGCGGCCAGCGCCAACGCCAGTAACAGACGTTGTCGCTCGCCACCCGACAGCCGTCGCCACGTTGTCTTGCTCCTGCTGGTCAGCCCGACAGCGTCGACCAGCGCAGCAGCGTCGGCGCCTTTGCGGTACAGCGCGGCGTAGTGCCGAACCGTCTCGAGCACCGCCGAACTGGGGTACACGCCACCCTCTTGCAGCATCACCCCCATGCGCTTACTGAGCTGTCGCTGCTGCGTGGCGGGATCGAAGCCGAGCACCCGAACCGTCCCGGTCGTAGGGCGGTGATACCCCTCGCACACCTCGATCGTCGAGGTCTTGCCCGCGCCGTTCGGGCCGAGCACGGTGGTGACCTGCCCAGCTTCGGCACTGAACGAGATGCCGTCGACCGCCACGAGGTCGCCGTGTCGAATCGTCAGACGCTCGACCTCCACCGCAGTCACAGCGTGCGACCCTAGGCGAAGCTCCGGATGAATTCGCGATCAAGTCGTCGCTCGATCGAGCCGATCACTGGGCATGGCACGGTTCTCGGTGGTGGTGCCGGCTCTCGACGAGCAGGCCGATCTGGGGCGCTGCTTGCGCGCCATCAGCCGTGCCGGGCAGGCGATCCGAACCGAGGCTGAGGTGGTCGTCATCGTGACGAGCAGCGGTGGTGCACACGCCCGTACCGCGGCTGCGATGGGAGCGACCGTCGTGACAACGGTCCGGTCGAGCATCTCCGCTGCTCGCAACGCCGGCGCCCGCGTCGCGACCGGCCAGATCCTGGTGACGATCGATGCCGATCGGCTGATGTCGCCCGTCGCCTTCGCAGAGATCGAGCGACTGTTGGCGACGGGGTGCTACGTGGGTGGCGGGGCGAACCAGCACGCCGAGCGGCACACACTCGCGATCGACATGGCACTCGCCATGTCGAAACTCACCACCTACTTGAATGGCCTCGGCGGCGGGATGTACTGGTGCCGTCGCGACGACTTCGACGCGATCGGCGGGTTCGACGAGCGGGTGATGACCGTCGACGACCTCGACTTCGCTCGCCGGCTTCGCGATCATGGTCTGCGCACCGGGCGCAAGTTCATCAATCTTCGCCAGGCTCCCGTCACGACATCGTGCCGTCGTGGTTCGGCCAGGCAATTCTCCTACGCCCTCACCCGCTGAGCGCCAGTAACATCTCCGATCTGTGATCGATGTTCGTTTGTTGCGTACCGAACCCGACGCGGTCCGCATCGCCCTGGCCCGGCGCGGTCAGCGCGAGATCCTCGACCAGTTGGACCGGGCGATCGCGTTCGACGCGCTCTCGCGCGACATCATCGCCAAACGCGATGCCATTCGTGCCGAGGTCAACGACCTGTCGAAGGCCGTCGGTCAGTTGCGCCGCACTGGCAATACGCATGGCGCAGAAGAACTACAGCTGCGCAGCCGAGCCCTCGGTGACCACGAGCGCGTGCTGGCCAACGAGTTCGAGATCGTGCAGGGCGATCTACGCGACGTCCTGTTGCGAATCCCCAATCTTCCGCATCCCGACGCTCCCGACGGGTCGGGCGAGGCCGACAATCCGGTCGTCAAGGGTCCTGTCGACCTTGCGGCCGAGTTCCCGGAGCATCGTCGCGTGCCGCATTGGGACACCGCCACCGCGTTGGGCATCCTCGACAACGAGCGGGCCACCAAGATCAGCGGAGCGATGTTCACGATGCAACGTGGAGCCGGTGCCGCCATGGCCCGCGCCCTGTGCCAGTACGCGCTCGATCGCAACGTCGACGCGTTCGAGGAGATCCGTCCGCCGTCGCTGGTCACCACGGCCACACTGACTGCCACCGGTCAGCTGCCGAAGTTCGCCGACGACGCGTACAACATCGAGCGTGACGATCTGTGGTGCATCCCGACAGCCGAAGTGCCGTTGACATCGATCTACGCCGGCGAGGTCATCGATGCCGAGCAGTTGCCGCTGCGGATGATGGCGTACACGCCCTGCTATCGACGTGAGGCAGGCTCGGCGGGTCGTGACACCCGCGGCATGTTGCGTGCTCACGAGTTCGACAAGGTCGAGATCCTCGCCGTGTCGACTCCCGAGCAGGCGCCAGACCTGCTCGTCGAGATGACCGGGCGTGCCGAGGCGTTGATCGCCGGGCTCGAGCTTCCGTACCGCATCATCGAGATCTGCACCGGCGATATGGGGCAGAGCCACCATCGCAGCTTCGACATCGAGGTCTACGCGCCCGGCTGCGATGCCTGGCTCGAGGTCTCGTCGATCTCGTGGTTCAGCGACTACCAGTCGCGGCGCGCCGAGATTCGCTACCGGGTCGCCGGGCAGAAAGGCACCCAGGTCGCGCACACACTCAACGGCTCAGCACTCGCCGTTCCACGGGTGTGGGCCGCGATCGTCGAGAACTATCGCGATCCCGATGGCAGCGTCGTGGTGCCCGATGTGCTGCTTCCGTACATGCGCGGTGTCGAGCGGATCATCGGCCGATGAGCGAATTGGCGTCGCGGCGCGCCGACTACGAGTCGGCCGGTCTCGACGTCGACGATGTCGACCACAATCCACTCGCGCAATGGCAGCTCTGGTATGACCAGGCATCGCAGGCCGAGTGTGTCGAACCCAATGCGTTTGTGTTGTCGACCATCGACGGTGAGGGCTGGCCGCAGGCGCGCTATCTGTTGGCGCGAGGCGCCGACGAGCGCGGGTTCTCGTTCTTCACCAACTACGAATCGGCCAAGAGCGCTCAGCTGTCTGCCGACCCCCGGGCGGCGATGTTGTTCACGTGGCTGCAGTTGCATCGTCAGGTACGAGTGGTCGGTGTGGTCGAGCGCTTGCCGGAAGCCGACAGCGACGAGTACTACGCATCGCGTCCTCGGACATCGCAGATCGGGGCGTGGTCATCGCCGCAGTCCCAGGTGCTGCCGGATCGCTCCTCGCTGGAAGATCGCGTTGCCCAGTTCGAGAAGACTTTTGCGGCTGTCGAGCAGGTGCCGCGTCCGGCGTACTGGGGTGGTTGGGTGCTGCGCCCGGTGTCGTACGAGTTCTGGCAGGGTCGGCCGAGCCGATTGCACGATCGCGTTCGCTATCGCCGCGGCGATGACGACGTGTGGGTTATCGAGCGGTTGGCTCCGTAGCCCACTGAGTGGCCGCGTCGACCAGGCCGTCGATCAGCGATGCCATGGGTGGGACCATTTCGGTGTGATCCCAGTCCGCCCAGATCGGGCTCGAGCCCCGGATTCGCGGGGGCAATTCGATCTGCACGCCCTGTTGCGTCGGAAGGTTCACCGGGTTGTCGGGATGCAGGCCGCGCAGTTCTCTCGGCATTCGATCGAGTTCGGTGACGATGTCGTAGTCGGGCAGGCGTGGCCGTAGATGTCCGGCAACGTGATCGGCGAGGTCGCGGTTGCGCCCGCCGAGCAGCAGCGACGTGAAGTGGTCGCGGCGGCCGAAGCCGTGGACGGTGATGACGATGTCGACGTGGTCGATGAATGCCTTGAGTTGGGCCGACGAGCGCGGGCC
Organism: Ilumatobacteraceae bacterium; assembly: GCA_031408175.1. Lineage (GTDB taxonomy): Bacteria > Actinomycetota > Acidimicrobiia > Acidimicrobiales > Ilumatobacteraceae > JAENVT01. Next base: position 3,000 of record JANOJI010000347.1, on the reverse strand, counting down.
GACCTTGTGCGACGGGATGTGCCACTGCACATCGGCGGGCTGCAACACGGCGTAGAAGCTGGCGCCGCTGCGTTCGGCCGCGAGGGAGGCGATGACATCGGTCTGCCCCTCGAGTGACCCACCGTGATACGCCATGAATCCAATGCGACTGCGCAGCTCGCACACCTCTTGCACTCCGGTCATCGCCAGAAGTTCGGCGAACGAGTCGTTCACTTTGCCGGCTCGTTGCGTTGCATCGTGAATGCGGTGACGACAGCGGCCACGATCACGGCGACGCCGACCCACACGACAGCCGACTGATGCTCTTGCACAAAGTTCGCCAGCTTGTCGTTCCAGCTCGTCGCCCTGCTGACGACCTTGCCGCCAGTGCCATCGGTGATGCTGCTGTACCAGTACCAGAACAGGTACATGCCCGTGAGGATCAGCAGGATTCCGGCGACCTGCTCGAACCAGATCATGCCACGCCGCAGGACGCGGAGCAGTGCCGTGTTGGCGAGCGCGAGCGTCACCGTCAGTCCCGTGACCACCAGGGCCATGCCGAACCCGTAGAGGGCGATCGCGGTGATGCCGGTCGCCAGTCCCTTGGTGCTGAAGCTGCCGAGCACGACACCGGTGAACGGGGCGATCGTGCAGCCGATGGAGGCCACGGCGTAGGCGAGGCCGAACACGTACATCGATCGCACGCTGCGATCACGTTCGCCGACATCGAGCTTGGGTGTGGTGTACGGCAGACGATAGCCGAACAGCATGGCGACGCCGAGCACGACCAGGGCCACCCCGATCACCAACGCCGGCCATTGCGCCTTCTCTACCAGCCAGTTGGTCGACAGCTTGGTGACTGCACCGATGACCACGAAGATGCTCATGAACCCGGCCGACACGGCCGCGCTGACTTTCAGAGCACGCAGCACCGAGGCCCGCTCCTCACCAGGGCGCAGGCTTTCCATGCCCAGGAAGTACACGAGATATGTCGGCAACAACACGAAGCCGCACGGGTTGATCGCCGCCAGCAGCCCTGCGGTGAACGAGGTCGCCAGTCGTCCATCGAGCGCGATCACAACAGTTTGGTCCTGATCAGTTCTTCGAGTCTGTCTGCGGTCAGTTCACCGGTCTGTTCGACAATGGTGCCTTGGGCGTCGATGAAGAGTGTCTGTGGTGACGTGGCGATGCCGACCGCCGTTGTCAGTTCGCCGTTCGGGTCGTAGAACAGCTCGTATTGCACCCCTCTGTCTCGGGCGAAGGCCTCCTCGTTGGGCGACGGCGGCAGGGTGTCGACGCCGACGAAGCGCACTCGATCGCCGAACTGGGCGTGCATCGCTGCGAAGGCCGGCAGCTCGCGCTTGCATGGTGCGCAGGTGGAGTACCAGAAGTTGATGATCAGCGGGCGACCGATCAGGTCTGCCGTGGCGAAGGCGTCGCCTGCGAGGGTCTGGATGTCGACCATCGGAAGGGTCCGGCCGGTCACCGCCGCGTTCGTACCGATCGTCGGGGAGAGGTCGTTGCTCGATGTCAGTGTGACGTTGTCGCTGTCGCTGTTTCGATTCGCAGCGACGACGCCGACCGCGACCACGACAGCTGTCGCTGCCGCCAACGAGCCAAACAGCAGCCGCTTGTTGACCGTCATTTGCTGAAGGCTACCCAATGGCAGGGGGCGCCAGAGCGCAGTCAGGGGGTCGCGCGAAGCGTTGCCCCCGACCGGCGATCTCTTAGGCAACCAGGTGCGGGGGAATGGGCACCTCGTCGATCACCACCGCTGGGCGGGGGTTCTTGGGTGGACGGCCACGTGGTCGCTTGTTGAGCACGATCCGACCGTTCTCGATCAGCTCGCCACCCCACACACCCCATGGCTCGGCTCGCTCGATCGCTCCGTCAACGCAATCGGCGGCAAGTGAGCACTTGCTGCAGATGGCCTTGGCCCGGGCGATGTCGAGCGGGGTGTCCGAGAAGAACAAGTGGGTCAGGGTGCCGTGCCCGTCGGCGCAGCGCGGCTTCGGGGCGCGCACGGCGACCGGCTCGACCAGTTCGGCGAACTCGATGTCGATGTCGATGTTTCGGTTGATGTCGATTGCGTACATTTCGGGTGTTTCCTCTCGGACGAGTGGGAAGTGGTGGAAAAATCTAAAAGGCCGCCGGGATCGGATCCCGACGGCCTCGGAGCGGATGCTCTCGACGTATTTTCGTTACGTCGGTTGCTTCCCGAGGCGTCGGGCTGGGCGCTTGATAGTGGTCTCATTCATGAAATTGCTCATGTCGGACGACACTGCTGCAAGCCACCGGTAGCCATGGACGAGCCCGCTGCACGGGCGCGCATCAACAGCTGCCGAAGCTGCTTGTGGTGCGAACGTCGTGCTCATACTCTTCCAATACCTTCCGTAGTTCGTCGGCTGGACACAGATGTGCCAAGCCGAGACATAGGCAACCAGAACTTCCTGTCTGCGTCAACTCATTTATTGTCACACCATGTTCGAGATGGCGAAACGTCCGGTTGACGGGCGGACGTTCGCGGGTTCGCGGCGGGTGCGACTCGGTGATTGCTCACCCGGCGGCCGGCTCCGCCTCGACGCCACTGCCCGCTATCTCCAGGATCTGTCCGACGACGATACGCGCGACGCCGGACTCGCCCAGATGACGTGGGTCGTGCGCCGAACCGTGATCGATGCGCTCCAGTTCCCGACGTATCTGGAGGCGCTCGAGATGGTGACGTGGTGCTCGGGAATCGGGTCGCGCTGGGCCGAACGGCGTGTGGATATCGGCAGCGCTGGCGGCGGCAAGATCAGCTCGGCAACGTTGTGGGTGCATCTCGACGCCGAGACCTTGCGACCCGTGCCACCGGCAGCCGTGTTCGACCGGGTCTTTGCATCGAGCGCCGCCGGTCGCTCGGTCTCGTCGAGGCTGACCCTCGATCCTCCCCCGGAGGGCCTCGCCCTCGTTTCCTGGCCCGTCCGCTTCGCCGATTTCGACGTGATGAATCACATCAACAACGCCCTCGCCTTCGCAATC
>JANOJI010000243.1:0-14288 GCA_031408175.1 Ilumatobacteraceae bacterium | reverse complement strand
CCCGGGAATGAAGATCGGCCAGGTCAGCTTCATGCGGATGACGACTCCGGCCGACAAGCCCTATGGCAGCGGGGCCCGGGGCTCGAAGTACCAGGGCCAGCGCGGCCCGACTCCGAGCCGGTACTTCGAGAACTTCGACCGTTAACCCGGCAGCCTCGTTGGGCGCGAAAGTGGCTCTACCAGGGATGATACCGCGCCCGACGAGCCTGGTTGGGCGCGAGAGTGGACGTCGCAGTACCGGAATCGCGCCCAACCCACGGGGGTCGAAGTAGGGGTGGCGCAGAGGCAGCGGGTTAGACGAACCAGCCGGTGGGACGGCGGTTGTGGCCACCGGGGCGTTTGACGGCCAGATACCGAGCGGCCCGACATCCATCGCCACCCGACCGAACACCGACCCGAGGCCAATGCGCGTGTCGACCAGGCGGGCAGGCGCAACCGCCTGGTAGTGCAGCCCATCGGGCGCAGTGTCGTACGTGCCCTGCAGGTCGATCACGATGTGCGTGCGCACGTTGCTGTGCACACAGACCTGTCCGTCCGCCACGCCCGTCTGCACGAGATTGGCCACCACCTGCCCGGCTTGTAGTTGACGTTCGAGACCACCGGCAATGTCGCCTGGCAGGGATAGACAGTGACGAAGCCGATGAGCGCCGGCTCGGTGATCGTCACATTGATCGCCAACCGCGGCGGCTGTCGCCGGCACGTTGATGACGCGCGTCTCACCGAACTGCCATGGACCTCCACTGATTCGTGAGTCGTAGATACGTGTTGGCGGCAGCGGATGGAAACCCAGTGCCGATGGCGACGTGGTGTAGCTGCCGGTCACGTCGACGAGCACGTGGTCGTGGTCATGCTGTACATGCAGATCGACGCATCAGCGGCCAAGGTGACAGCGGCGTGCGTTGCCCGGGTCGCACCAGCGAGGTAGTTGAGATTCGACGTCGGAGGCATCGCCTCGTCGCACGACCACGCGGTGAGAAAGCCCGGTCCCGCCGGCTCTACTGCAGCGAGATCGATCACAGCGGTGCGGGCATCGGCAGGCACGATGCCGGCCAACGCGACGCGCAGTACGTGACCCGAGCGCAGCGGCACACTTTCTCGCGTGTCGATAGCCCGGATGGGTGGTGTCGCCGGCACGAAGCCGAGCGTGCGCGTGGGAACTGCCACGGATTGAACGGTGGTCCACGGGCCCTGGGGCGCAGTGGCGACATCGACGCGCACGACGTTGCCGTTCCATTCGCCGTCTTTGACCACCGAAACCCACATCCCATCGATCAGTCGCGGCTGCATCGGGTTGCTCGCGCCATGGGGTGTCGTGCTGCTTGCAACCGCAGCGGCGCGGGTGGCGACCCGATCGACGCCGTTCCAGTACGTCGGTTGCTGGTCGAACCTCCCGATCGGAACGCGGGCCACGAACATCTGTGACGGACGTGGCGACGTGGGGTCTGGCAGGTTGAACTGATCGTACGACCAGCCGAACAAGTAGCTGAACGACGCGTCTGATTCCACGGCCGCGCCGTAGACGATGTCAGCGACGAGGGGCGGGCGCCGGGTGCAGGAGCAAGAAACGCGTCTTGCACCGTCCACACATTTCGCCCATCGGGCAGAGCGATCACCCTGGTTGTGTCGAACCCGACGGAGGTCAGCCAGTTGGTTACTGATGAGACGATTGATGCTGGCGGTGTCCGTGCCGGCCGCGCATTCGGTGCTGGTCTCGGCGTGGGCAACGAGCGGCGACGTGACGACGAGCCCGGCAGCCATGACCGCCGTGGTCAGCAAGCATGCCGCGCGTCCACCTATCGACCAAGGATAAGTGAACTTCGCTGCTCGGATACGTCGGCCGAAGAACGTGGTCACATAGGGTTCGCACCCATGACCGATCCGGTTCAACTCGCCCTCGTCGGTCTCGGCCGGATGGGCTCCGTGCACGCACGCGCGCTCGCCGCGCTCGACGACATCGAAGTGGTAGCTGTCGCCGACCCCAGTGCCGACGCTCGCGCCGCCGCATCGTTGTTGTTCCCGACGGCGCGCCTTCTCGCCGAGCCCGCCGACGCGTTCGAACTCGCCGATGTCGAAGCGTGCCTGCTAGCTACACCTACGCCCCTGCATGCCGGTCAGGTACGCGCCGCACTTGCCGCTGGCCTGCACGTGCTGTGCGAGAAGCCGCTCTCACTCGACCCCGCGGAGTCGCTCGAACTGGAGCTGGCGGCCAACCGTGCTGGGCGCGTTCTGCAGCTTGGCTTCTGGCGTCGCTACGCACCGCCGTGGCGGGCTGCCAAAGATGCGCTCGAGCAGGGCCGAATAGGAGATGCGCTCTATTTGCGGCTCTCGCAATGGGATGCAGATCCGCCGCCGGCATCCTTCTGCGACCCAGCGGTCAGCGGCGGCCTGGCGATCGATTGCGGCGTGCACGAGTACGACCTGGCCGAATGGTTCAGCGGTCAACGCGTGGTGCGAGTGCGCGCCTATGCGGCGCCCATCGTCGACGAGTCGTTGGGTGCAGTTGGCGACGTCGACAATCTCGTTGCTGTGCTCGAACTCGATGGCGGTGTAGTCGCCACTGTCGACTTGTCGCGCAACTGCCGCTATGGCGACGACGTGCGCACTGAGATCCTCGGTTCGGGCGGCGCGTTGCTGATCGATCTGCTCCCCGGTGGCCGAGTTCGTCTGGGTACCGCCGATGGAATGATCGACCTCGACGATGTGAGCGTCGACGACGTCACGGGGGCCGGGGTTGCCAACCAAGCTGTCGCGTTCGCCGCGGCAATTCGCGGCACCGGCCCCGCCGGGCCGGGTGCGATTGCCAGCGCTCGAGCCACCCTGATCGGTCACGCCGTGCAGACGTCGATGCGCACTGGCGAGACCATCGACATCGAGCCGATCGGTGCTAGCTGAGCGTGCTGAGCGGGGTGCTCTGGTTGGCGAGGTTGCGTTCGCCGGCTTCGATGGCGTCGAGCAGGTGGATAGCGATATCGGCGACCTTCACGTCGGTCTCCTCGACACCCGCGGCCTTCACCCCGTCGTCGAGCATGATGTAGCAGAACGGGCAGGCGGTGGCGACGCGTGACGCTCCCGTCGAGATCGCCTCTCGAGCACGCTCGTCGTTGACCTTGGTGCCGATCGACTCCTCCATCCACATCCGTGCGCCGCCGGCGCCGCAGCACATGCCGGTGGTTCCGTTGCGGGGCATCTCGACGACCTCGATGCCTTTGATCGAACCGACGACCTTGCGCGGTGCCAGGTAGACGTCGTTGTGGCGACCGAGATAGCACGAGTCGTGATAGGTGATCCGCTCCTCGAGCGTGGCCTGCGACACGTCGAGCTTGCCGGACTCGATCAGCGACTCGAGCAGCTGGGTGTGGTGGATCACCTCGTAGTGACCACCCAGCTGTGGATACTCGTTCTTCAACGTGTTGAAGCAATGTGGGCATTGGGCGATGATCTTGCGCACGCCCATGCCGTTGAGCATCTCGACGTTGGGCATGGCAAGCATCTGGAACAGGTACTCGTTGCCGCTGCGACGAGCCGAGTCGCCGGTGCACATCTCGCTGGGCCCGAGGATGGCCACGTCGATGCCGGCGCGGCGCAGCAACTTGGCCATCGCCTGGGTGACTTTCTTGTTCTTGTCGTCGAACGAGCCGGCGCAACCGACCCAGTAGAGGTACTCCGCCGTGATCGGCTGACCGGGATCGACGACCGTGACGCCATCGAGGTTCTTTGCCCAGTCGCCACGCTCACCCTGGTTCATGCCCCATGGGTTGCCTTGATTCTCCATGGCCCGGTAGGCGTTGCCGAGCTCGGCGGGGAAGTTGCTCTCCATCAGTGACAGATACCGACGCATATCGAGGATCTTGTCGAGGATCTCGATGTTGACCGGGCACACCTCGTCGCACGCTCGGCAACTCGTACAACTCCAGATCTCCTCGGCGGTGATCCGCTCGAACAGCGAGTTCGACGAAATGGTGATCTCGGCATCGGTGCCCAATGGTGGGCTGACATGACCGTGTGCCGCGCTGGCGGCCATGACCTCGCCGGTCTTCAACACGATCTCACGCGGGTCGAGCGGTTTGCCGGTGGCATGTGCCGGGCACACGCTGGTGCAGCGACCGCACATCGTGCATGCGTCGGTATCGAGCAGCTGCTTCCAGGTGAAATCCTCGACCACCGATGCACCGAAGGTCTCGAGCGACGTCTCGGCGAGATTCGGCATCGCCTTCATCGCACCCTTCGGGCGATCTCGGTCGCGCAGGTACATGTTGAGCGGCGACGTGAACATATGGCGCAACATGGTGATGGGCAGCAGCGCCAGGAACATCACGAACCCAACCACGTGCAGCGACCACATGATCTGGTGCCAGAGCGTGAGGGTGTCGGGGGCCATCCCGTCGAACAGCTGGCTCAACGGGTAGCCGACGAAGCTCCACTTCTCGTAGCTCGGCTGCTCGATCTCAGCGATGCGAAAGGCCTCGGCAAAGTATCCGGACACGCCGATCAGTAAGAAGGTGCCCAGGATTGCGGCGTGCTCGGGCTTGGTCTTGATGCGGATGCGATAGGGGCGTTGCACGTAACGCCGAAGGATTGCCCAGACGATGCCACCGAGGAAAACCAGGCCGGCGAAGTCGGCGAACATGGAGTACCCCATGTACGTCCTGCCATGCAGGAACTTGGCGCCCTCCGGCATCTGATGGTCGACCTCGAGCACCGTGGTCACGCCGAGCAGGGCGAGGAAACCGAAGTAGATCATCGAGTGCATCAACCCGGCCGCGGAGTCACGCAACAGCGTGCGCATGTACACGCCGGCACGGAAGTCGGCGAGGCGGCGTTTCACATTCTTGGTCGTCGTGCGTCGTCGATCGGGTGCACCGCGTTCCCAGTTGCGCACTCGATCCGCAAACACGATGGCACCCCACACCAGCAGGACCGGGATCACCGTGTAGAACGCGACCTGCAATGCGCCGGGAATGCCCTCGAACACCTCACGCGACGGCGACTTCTCCTCGTGCCATTCGGTGATCTGCGGCAAGATCCCCGACACCAGCGTGAACACCCCCATGAAACAGCCGATCGCGATGACGAGCTGATGAGGTTTGATCCGCTTGCGGCGAGCGCCTGAGGCGGGTGGTACAGGGTCAGAGTGTGTACTCATGGCAGGTCAGACCCTAGTTGGGCACTGCCGTGGTTTGGGAATGGTCATCCTCGGGTAGACTCGTTGGCGATAGCGCGGTCGGACCATTCAATCTGCGGGCGGGATAACCCCAAGGAGTGAAGATGAACGACGAACTGCAGCAATACAGCGGTCACCCGGTGATCGATCGGCACGGTACCGAGGTCGGAACCATCACTGACGTGGTGTACGACGAAGTTACTGAGGAGCCCACGTGGGGTGTCGTTTCCGCAGGCGCACTCCGCGCCAGGCACTACATCCCCCTCTCGCCTCCTGTCTATCTCGACACCGGCGGCGCCGTCGTCGTGCCGTATGACAAGACCGATGTGATGCGCGCCCCCAAGGTGCATCGCAATCACGTCGTGACGCCAATGCTGCGTCGCGAGCTGGAGCATCACTACTCACTCGTCGACTGAGTCCTGGCATCGCCGCCCATCGCCGCGCTGGCGGGCAACAATGGGCGGCGATGAACCAGTCGAGGGTGCTCACGTGGTCGGCCGGTGTGTTGATCGTCGGCTCGACCGTCGCCGGTTGGATCGCAATCGGCCGTCTCGCCGCCGCAACCGAGCGCGGCATGGCTCGAACCGAGGAATCCCTGTCGTTTGCTCGAGATCTGGCGGCTGATACGTCGGCGTCTGCCACCGAACTCCAACGGTTGATCGGTGTTATAGGCGAAGGACTCAGCAGTACCGCCAGTGCGCTGGCCGCCACCCGTGATGTCAGCACCAGCGTCCGCGGTCTGCTCGACGTGGTGTCGATCTTCGACCGTGTCGAGAACCTGTCGGACAGTTTGCGCGTAGCGGAGGCGTCCATCGCGATCGTCGAGATCGACTTGGCCGAGGCCGCAGGCTCGATCGAAGAAACGGCGCCGATCCTCGACGACGTGGTGACCTCGCTGCAGTCCATTCCCGGCGAACTCGACCGTTCGATCGCCGAGGTCAAATCCAGCCGAACGCGGATCGGTCAGCAGGTGTGGCTGTGGCACCTGGCGATCGTTACCGGCGGCGCCTCATTGGTCGTGATGTTGGTACTGATCAGCCGGCTATCGCGGTGCACTGCCGACGGATCGCAAACGGGTCAGCCGTAGTACTGGCGGTCGAGGTCGCGGATGCGGCCCGCGAGGGAGGCCAACAACTTGTGGGCCATTGACGGCACGTCGTCGAGCACTGCCATGAAGTGACGCTGGCTGAGCAGCAGCAGCGTGCAATCCGATTCGCAGATCACAGTCGCGGTGCGCGGGCCGTGGTCGAGCAGTGAGAGTTCGCCGACAACGGTGCCCGGACCGAGGGACGCGACCTTCTTGCCGTTGCGCTTGACCATGACCGAGCCTTCGAGCACGACGAACGCTTCGCGGCCGGTTTGGCCCTGGTCGACAATCAGAGAGCCGGCGGGCATGATGACTTCGTCACCTGCCTTGGCGATCTTTTCGAGGTCCTTCTGCGAACACGCCGAGAACAACGAAACTTTACGAAGATGGTCGAGGTACGCCTTTTTGCTTGCCATATGCGCAGAGCATAGACATCCAGCGTGCGTGCCTCGTACTGTGCTGCCTCAGCCGCCAGCCTGGGCCGCAACTTTTGCTGCTGCGGCGGCGATCAATGTGGCGTCGCCGAGGTAGTCGGCAGCGGTCATGCGCAAACCTGAGTCGAAGTCATACTGCCGTGGCGCGCCCGTGGGAATGTTGAGCTCGGCGATGTCGTCGGTCGACACGCCTTCGAGATGCATCACCAGCGCGCGCAGCGAGTTGCCATGGGCGGTGATCAAGACGTTCTGCCCACCGAGCAACTGTGGCGCGACGACATCGTGCCAATAGGGCAGCACGCGAGCGACGACGTCCTTCAAGCACTCGCTTGCCGGCAGCACGTCGGGTGGCAACAAGCGATAGCGGGGATCGTTGAGCGGATGCTCGGGGCTATCGGTGTCGACTGGTGGCGGCGGCACGTCGTAGCTGCGCCGCCACAACTTGGTCTGTTCGGCACCGTGACGCTCGGTGGTCTCTTTCTTGTCGAGTCCCTGCAGTGCGCCGTAGTGGCGTTCGTTGAGCCGCCAATGGCGCTGGACGGGAAGCCACACCTGTCCCATCACCTCGAGCGCCATGTGGCACGTCACCACGGCCCGGGCGAGCACCGAGGTGTGCGCAACATCGAAACGCAGCCCGGCGTCGGCCATCGTTCGGCCGGCAGCCGAGCCCTCGGCCAACCCCTTCTCGTTCAATGGAACGTCGTGCCATCCGGTGAACAGGTTGAGCTGGTTCCACGTGCTTTCGCCGTGGCGGAGGATGACGAGTGTGCCGGTCACCAGGCCCATCGTAGGTGGGGATAACCCCCGGGTGCAGATGCCAGGCTGCCGGATTCCGTCGTCGCCGGTCGGGCCTCACAGTGAGAAGCATGATCGAACAACTTGCTTCCGCCTCCGTGCGTCACCGATATCGCACTATTGCCGTCTGGATCGCCGCGCTCGTCGGCGTCATCATCATCGGTGGAATGGTCACATCGAGCGCCGACATCAACGATCGCCTCGACGGCACCGATTCGCAACGCGCCTACGACCTCGCCGAGGCGCACATGCCGTCGGTCTCGGGACTCAGAACCGCCGTCGTCTTCACGACCGACGATCTCGCGTCCACCGCTGCCGTCATCGATGAGATCCGTGCCTTGCCGCGTATCGACCACGTCGACAGCCCAGTCGACCATCCCGAGCAGGTTGGTCCCGGCGGCATCTCGTTCGCGGCCGTGGCGTTCCGGCCCAATGGTCCACCAAGCGAGGAGGACACGGCCGCAGCGATCAAGGAGATCGCAGCCGCCCACGAGTCGGCTGATCTGCAGATCGCACTCGGTGGCGAGCCGTTTGTCGACGGAACGATGCCGGCCAGTGAAGCCATCGGTCTTGCCGCTGCCGTCGTCATCTTGCTGAGGCGGGGCACGAGGTGGTCGGCCAACTCATCGACGCCACGACGGTTGTCGCCTCGGTCGCCGAACTCCGTCCTGATCTCGTCGTGCTCGATGTTCGCCTGCCGCCGACGTTCACGGACGAAGGCATTCGGGCCGCGTTGGCCGTGCGACACGCGGCGCCGTCGCAGCCGATCCTGGTGCTGTCGCAACACGTCGAGGAGCGCTATGCAACCGAGCTACTGACTAGCGACAGCCAGGGAATCGGCTGCCTGTTGAAGGAGCGCGTCGCCGATGTCGGTGACTTCGTCGATGCCTGCCAGCGAGTCGCCGCCGGTGGCACCGTGTTGGACCCAGAGGTCGTCGCCCAACTGCTTGCCCGCGCCGGCGACGGGGTCCGTTCGACGACCTCACGCCACGCGAACGCGAGGTGCTGGGGCTGATGGCGGAGGGCAGGTCGAATGTCGGCATCGCCCGCCATATGGTGGTGTCGGACGGAGCTGTCGAGAAGCACATCTCGTCGATCTTTTCCAAACTGGGACTGGCGACGTCGGATACCGAGCACCGTCGGGTGCTCGCCGTGCTGAAGTACCTGCAACACGGCTGAGACGGGAGCGGTCGTCAGCGGTGCATTCGCGGATCGATCGTGCCGTTTTTGCCGTACGATCGCGGTTGTGGACGCGACTTTCACCCCGGCCGACCTCGATGCCGTCGTGCGTCCGTTCGGTCAGTGGCCTGGTGGTCTGCTCCCGGCACTGCACGCCTTGCAGCACGAGTTCGGCTACATCGATCACGAGGCGATTGCGGTGCTCGCCGAGTTGTTCAACCTTTCCGTCGCCGAGGTGCACGGCGTCATCAGTTTCTACAAGGACTTCCGTACGGTTGCTCCGAAGGGCCCGCTCGTGCAGGTGTGCAGGGCCGAGGCCTGCCAGGCACGCGGTGGCGATGGCCTGCTTGCCAAGGCCGTCGAGTTGGCAGCCGGCGCAGGCGTCGAAGTCGACGAGGTTTTCTGTCTCGGAAACTGTGCGCTCGGGCCGTCGGTGGCGGTCGATGGTCGCGTCTTCGGCCGGGTCGACGAAGTAGCGATCACGATGATCGTCAACCGTGCAGCCAGCGGCGCTACAGCGCCGTTGTCGATCGAATCGAGTGGTGCGGGCACTGTCGTGTTCGTCCCCCGCGACACCGCTGCCCGCGCTGTCGGCGCAGATGAGGTTGCCGCAGCCCTGGCGGCGCATCCCACTGTGCGCGTGGTGCGCAATGGCTCCCGCGGCATGTTGTGGCTCGAGCCGATGATCGAGGTGGAAACGTCCCAGGGTCGCGTCGCCTACGGACCCGTCGCGGCGAGCGAGGTGTCTTCGCTGCTCGATGCCGGCTTGCTCGATGGTGGCGATCATGCGCTTCGTCTCGGCCTCACCGACGAACTGCCGTGGATGGTCCGCCAGAAGCGCATCACCTTCCAACGCGTCGGCGTGATCGATCCTCGTTCGACAGACGACTACGAGGCGCACGGAGGACTGGCCGGTCTACGCCGCGCACTGGCGATGCAACCGGCCGAGGTGGTCACGGAGGTCACCGACAGCGGCCTGCGCGGGCGTGGCGGCGCGGCCTTTCCGACCGGCATCAAGTGGCGAACCGTGCTGGATGCGGCCGGTCCGACGAAGTACATCGCGTGCAACGCCGACGAGGGCGACAGCGGCACCTTCGCTGATCGCATGTTGATGGAGGGCGACCCGTTCATGCTGCTCGAAGGCATGGCGATCGCCGGCTGGGCAGTGGGTGCCAACGACGGCTACATCTACATCCGCAGCGAGTACCCCGATGCCATCGAGGCCCTACACGCTGCCATTGCCGCAGCAGAGTCGAAGGGCTGGCTGGGCGCCAACGTGCTAGGCAGCGGGTTCGCCTTCCGCATCCACGTTCGTGTTGGTGCAGGGGCATACATCTGTGGCGAGGAAACGGCGATGCTGGAGAGCCTGGAGGGCAAGCGGGGCGTCGTGCGCGCCAAGCCGCCGTTGCCTGCGCTGCAGGGCCTCTTCGCCAAACCAACAGTCGTCAACAACGTGTTGAGCCTGGCCACGGTGCCGGCCATTCTCGCCGATGGAGCGGCCGCGTATGCTGCGCTCGGCATCGGTCGCAGCCTCGGCACGCAGGTGTTTCAGCTTGCCGGCAACATCGCCCGCGGTGGCATCATCGAGACCACGTTCGGCATCACGCTTGGTGAACTGATCGAAGACCTCGGTGGCGGGGCCGAGAGCGGCCGCCCGGTGCGCGCCGTGCAGGTCGGCGGTCCGTTGGGCTCCTACCTGCCAAGCGATCGATTCGACCTGCCCATGGACTACGAAGCGTTTGCCGCTGCCGATGCGCTGTTGGGTCACGGCGGCATCGTCGTGTTCGACGACACAGTCGACATGGCAGCGCAGGCTCGCTTCGCGATGGAGTTCTGTGCCGTCGAGTCGTGCGGCAAGTGCACGCCGTGCCGGATTGGCAGCACACGCGGCATGGAACTGATCGACAAGATCGTCTCCGGCGACGGAGGCCCCGATGGCCGCAACTCGAACATCGCCACGCTCGTCGACCTGTGCGAGGTGATGGCCGACGGCTCGCTGTGCGCGATGGGTGGCCTCACGCCGTTGCCCGTTCGTAGCGCGTTGACACACTTCACCGACGACTTCAACCCCGCAGTAGGAGCGACCGTATGACGCTGAGCCTTTCCGTACTCACCGGCGTATCGGATTTCGCCTTCACCGGCGATCACGATCTCGGGACACCGGCGCCCGATCGTCAGCTGCGCGAACCCGCCCCGGCCACGGTGCAGATCACAATCGACGATCAGACCATCATGGTGCCCGAAGGCACCTCGGTCATGCGCGCTGCCGCACTCGCAGGCGTCGACATCCCCAAGCTGTGCGCCACCGACAGCCTCGAGCCGTTCGGTTCGTGCCGTCTCTGCCTGGTCGAGATCGATGGCCGCAAGGGCGCGCCCGCGTCGTGCACGACACCTGCGGTCAGCGGCATGCAGGTCACCACGCAATCACCCAAGCTCGAGCGGCTGCGCCGCGGCGTGATGGAGTTGTACATCAGCGATCACCCGCTCGACTGTCTCACCTGCGCGGCAAACGGTGACTGCGAGTTGCAAGACATGGCCGGCGCAGTGGGTCTGCGCGACGTGCGGTACGGCTATGCGGGCGACAACCACCTCGGCCTCGACAAAGACACGTCGAACCCGTACTTCACCTTTGATTCGGCGAAGTGCATCGTCTGCTCGCGCTGCGTTCGCGCGTGCGAGGAGGTACAGGGCACGTTCGCCCTCACCATCGAGGGCCGCGGTTTCGGCTCGCGCGTAGCCGCCGGCGCCAACGGGTCCTTTCTCGACTCACCGTGCGTGTCGTGCGGTGCGTGCGTGCAGGTCTGCCCCACGGCGACGCTCACCGAGAACACCGTCATCGAGCTCGGGCAACCGCGCCGCACCGTGCTCACCACCTGCGCGTACTGCGGTGTCGGTTGCTCGTTCAAGGCCGAGATGCAGGGCGAGCAAGTCGTGCGCATGGTGCCGTACAAGGACGGCGGCGCCAACGAGGGTCACTCGTGCGTGAAGGGCCGCTTCGCCTGGGGCTACGCCAGTCACCCCGATCGCATGCTCGAGCCGATGATCCGCGAAAACATCGACGACCCGTGGAAGATCGTGTCGTGGGATGAAGCCATTGCCTACACGGCGGCCAAGCTGCTCGACATCCAAGCCCGCCACGGCAACGCCGCGATTGGAGGCATCACCTCGTCGCGCTGCACCAACGAGGAAGTGTTCCTGGTGCAGAAGATGGTGCGTACCGCATTCGGCAACAACAACGTCGACACATGTGCCCGCGTCTGTCACTCGCCCACCGGATTCGGCCTGAAGACGGCGTTCGGCACATCGGCGGGCACGCAAGACTTCAAGTCGGTCGAGCAGACCGACGTCATGTTGCTGATCGGTGCCAACCCCACCGATGCGCACCCGGTGTTCGCGTCGCGCATGAAGAAGCGGCTGCGCGACGGCGCCAAATTGATCGTGGTCGACCCGCGTCGCATCGACCTCGTGCGCAGCGCGCACGTCGAGGCGCAGCACTTCCTGCAGCTCCGCCCCGGCACCAACGTGGCCATCGTCAACGCGCTCGCCCACGTGATCGTCACCGAGGACCTCGTCGACCATCGCTTCATTGCCGAGCGCTGCGAGCCGGTCGACTTCTCGCACTGGGCAGCGTTCGTCTCGCTTCCGGAGAACAGCCCCGAGGAAACGGAGTTGCACACGGGTGTGCCCGCCGCCGAACTTCGTGCGGCCGCACGTCTGTATGCCACCGGCGGTAACGGGGCGATCTACTACGGCCTGGGCGTGACAGAGCACAGCCAGGGCAGCACGATGGTCATGGGCATGGCCAACCTCGCCATGGCCACCGGCAACCTTGGTCGCGACGGCGTGGGCGTCAACCCGCTGCGCGGGCAGAACAACGTGCAGGGTTCCTGCGACATGGGTTCCTTCCCGCACGAACTGTCGGGGTATCGCCACGTCAGCGACGCCGGCACTCGGGCGATGTTCGAGACCATGTGGGGACGTCCCATCCGGTCCGAGCCGGGCTTGCGCATCCCCAACATGTTCGACGCAGCCATCGACGGCCACTTCAAGGGCCTGTTCGTGCAGGGTGAAGACATCGCCCAGAGCGATCCCAACACGGTGCACGTGACGACCGCGCTGCGATCGCTCGAGTTGCTGGTGGTGCAGGACCTGTTCGTCAACGAGACCGCCAAGCTCGCCCATGTGTTCCTGCCCGGCACGTCGTTTCTGGAGAAGGACGGCACGTTCACCAACGCCGAGCGACGCATCAACCGCGTCCGACCTGTCATGCGGTCACGCGCGGGCAAGCAGGAATGGGAAGTGGCCTGCGAGCTCTCTGCCGCGCTCGGCGCTCCCATGCACTACGACCAGTCGAGTGAGATCATGGACGAGATCGCCCAGCTCACACCGACGTTTGCGGGCGTGTCGTTCGCGATGCTCGACGAGGTGGGCAGTGTGCAGTGGCCGTGCAATGCCGACAAGCCGCTGGGTACACCGATCATGCACGAGGGCACGTTCGTGCGCGGGCTCGGCATGTTCACAGCTACCCCATATGTGCCCACCGAGGAACGTTCCAATCGCCGATTCCCCCTGCTGCTGACCACCGGTCGCATCCTCAGCCAGTACAACGTCGGCGCCCAGACGCGCCGCACCGACAACGTGCTGTGGCACCCAGAGGATGTTCTCGAAATCCACCCGCACGACGCAGAGGAACGCGGCATCGGCGACGGTGATGAGGTCACGCTGGCCAGTCGCGTCGGTGCCACCACGCTGCACGCATTGGTCTCCGACCGCATGCCCCAGGGCGTGGTGTACACCACGTTCCACCACCCGGTCAGCGGCGCCAACGTGGTGACCACCGAATGGAGCGACTGGGCCACCAACTGCCCCGAGTACAAGGTCACCGCCGTCCAAGTCACGCCTGGTCACTCGGCCGCAACGGTGGAACTCGATCATCCAGAGCATCGGCTCAGCGCTCTGGTGCGCATGGCCAATCAGATTGCTCGTCAGTTCTCACACGAGCCGGCAGATGCTGCCGTCGCCGCTGTTGCGGATCACCTCGACAAGTTCTGGGAACACGAGATGCGTGTCGATCTCGCCCGGGCGATCGAGGGTGGCAGTGTCACCGTCGATTCGATCGTTGTGCAAGCCGTCGAGCGGCTGGTCATCATCGTCTGACTGGCCCAACGTCGCGTCAAGCCGGAGGAATCGGCGCCTTGCGTTGCTTCCAGTAGTAGAACATCGCCGCACCTGCTGCGGCAAGCACCAGAACGATCAGAATGATCGTGGCTGCGCTGCCTCCGTCGGACTCGCCCTCGCTCGGTTGCGTGGACGTCGGGGCGAGGATGACGGAGGTGTCGATCGGCGCGAGGATGACAGCGGTGTCTGTAGGCGCTGGTACCGTCGTGGCGGTGGTGCTCGGAGCCGGAGTGGTCGGCGCGACGGTGGCCGTCACAGTGGTCGGTGCCGATGTCGTCGTGGGAGGGATTGTGCTCGTCGCTGGCGTGATGGGTGCGTCGCCGGCGACTTCGAGAGTCGGTGCTTCGTTGTCGAGACCCGGATCCCCGATCCAGCCAACCTCCTCGCCCGTGTTGTAGGTCTGCAGTATGGGGAAGGTCGCGGTACCCAGATTCGTTCCCGAATGGAGGGTGAT
>JANOJI010000210.1:0-15352 GCA_031408175.1 Ilumatobacteraceae bacterium | reverse complement strand
TTTTGATGCAGGGAGGCGATAGCCTCGCATCTTCGTGGCTCCGTCATCATCCGCCAAAAAAGTTGCCAAACTCGCTTCACGAGGTAAGGGCAAGAGGGTTCGCTTCCAGGGCGGCTCGGTTTTTCCCATCGCCGTGGTCCTTGTCGTGGTGCTGGGTCTGCTGGCGATCGTGTACGGCCGCCAGAGCCGCCCCAGCGACGGATCTGGTGTTCCCCGGGTCAACGACGGCAGCAACGCCGACGCGCACTGGCACGCCGCGTTTGGCATCTACATCTGCGACACCTTCGAGCCCAAGACCGTCGGCACAAAGGAAGAGACCGGGATCGATGCGGCCGGCAATGAAGTGTTGCTCAATGACGACTTCAGGTTTCTCGGCGTGCACAGCCATGGCGATGGCATCATCCACTATCACCCGTTCTCCACGAAGGCGTCGGGCAACCGCGCCAAACTCGGCGTCTACCTCACCGTCTACGACATCGACCTCAGCGACGACAAGTTGGTCATGCCTGCCGATCAAGGTGGCGAAACCTGGTCGACGGAGGACACGAAGTGCGACGGCAAGGACACCGTCCTCACCGTCAGGGTGTGGGACGACTTCTCAAAGCCAGACGTGTATCGCGATGTCGTCACCGACTTCAACAACATCCGCCTCGTCAATGACGGCATGGCGTTCGTCGTAGCGTTCGTACCGAAGGGCGCCGACATCCCGCAGCCGGATTGGGCAGCCCAGTTGCCGACGCTTGGTGCTGCCGATGGTGGAGATGTTGTCGCCACCACCACAACGACCGTCGCCGGCGCTACGACCATCGCTGGGGCAACGACCACGACCGTCACGGGCGCCACGACCACCGAAGCGGTGTCGACCACCACCACGGCGCCTGCGACGACCACCACAGGCGGCTGATGCGCGCCGTCGTTCTGGTCGGCGGATTCGGTACTCGACTGCGGCCCCTCACCCTGACCACACCGAAACCGATGCTTCCAGTCGGGCACGTCCCGATCATCGAACGGCTGGTCGACAACCTCTCGAGGGGAGGGGTCACCGAAGTCACTCTGGCCCTCGGCTTCAAGCCCGAACCGTTCGTGGAGGCGTTCCCGAGTGGCGAGTGCAACGGGGTCGCTCTGCACTACGCAGTCGAACCTGAACCGCTCGATACCGCCGGCGCGATCAAGTTCGCGGCCGACTTCAGTGGCATCGACGACACATTCGTCGTTGCCAATGGTGACGTCCTGACTGATCTCGACATTGCCGCGCTCGTCGACTTCCATCACGCGCATTCCGCCGAGGCGACCATCCACTTGATCGGCGTCGAGGATCCGTCGTCGTTCGGAGTCGTCGCCACCGACGACGACGGACGTGTCGAGCGATTCGTGGAGAAGCCTGCACCGAGTACGGCGCCGAGCAATCAGATCAACGGTGGCACCTATGTGCTCGATCCGTCGGTTCTGCAGCGCATCCCCGCCGGCCGCAAGGTCTCGATCGAGCGGGTCACCTTTCCCGAGGTCGTCGTCGGCGGGCGCCTGTTCGCGATGGCGACCGACGACTACTGGATCGACGCCGGCAATCCTGCGCTGTATCTGCAGGCCAACCTCGACCTGCTCGACGGCACGCGGCGTGACCACCCGTGCATCGGCGTGCACCCCGGTGCCCGTATCGACTCTTCGGCCAAGGTCTCGGGCAGCATTGTCGCGGACGGAGCGACGGTTGGAGCCAACGCCACGATCATCGATTCAGTGCTGCTCGGGCGCGCCGTCATCGGGGACGACGCTGTGGTGGCAAACTCGGTGGTGATGGGCAGGATCGGCGCACGCGCCAACGTCACGCAGAGTGTGTTCGGTCTTCACGGTCGGGCCGCACCGGGCGAGCGCGTGTCGGGCGAGTACCGACCTTCCGCCGACTCGACGTGAACATACTGGTCGTCGGTGGCGCCGGGTTTCTCGGTTCGCACCTGGTCGATCGTCTCATCGCGGAGGGCAACACGGTCGACGTCGTCGACGACTTGTCGAGCGGTTCGCTGGCCAACTTGGCTGACGCGCGTGCTGCCGGCGGTGCCTTGAAGATTCACACGCTCGACGTACTGGCCGACGAGTTCTCGGCGCTCGCGGCCATTCGTCCGCCAGACGTTGTGTATCACCTGGCATGGCTGTCGCCTGGGCGGGGTGCCGCCGCGCAGGCCGGCCGCGCCGTGCAGGGCATGGTGGCGGTGCTCGAGGCTGCTCGAATGCAGGGCTCGAAGGTGGTCACCGCGTTGCCGGGCGCTGCCCTCTACGGCGATGTACCGCTGCGCGACCTGCCGATCAAGGAAGGCCACACCTGGAATCCGGTGGGGCTCCACGGAATCATCGCCAAGGCCGTCGTCGACCTGCTCAACATGTATCGGGCCGACCACACGGTGGAGTTCACCGCGCTGGCCATGAGCACCGTCTACGGGCCCCGGCAGCGGATGGACGGGGGAGTCGTTGGTTCGTTCGCCCACGCCTTGCGCAGCGGTACGAGCCCACATGTTCACGGTGATGGCCGTCAGACCCGCGACTTCCTGTATGTCGACGACGCTGTCGATGCGCTCGTTCGAGCGGGGGTTCGCGGCGGTGGACTCGTCGTCAACATCGGCTCAGGAGTCAGTACGTCGATCCGCGAACTGTGGACGATGATGGCAGGCCCCAGCGCCAAGGACCCGATTGCCTCGCCGCGACGCCCCAACGACATCACCTGGTTTGCGCTGTCACCCACGCGTGCCCGAATCCACCTGGCGTGGGCACCGTGGACCGACCTCGGCGTCGGCCTCCGGTCATTGGGTTGAGGCCGCACGAAGCGTGACGCGGGCCAGTTCTGCGCCGATCTCGGGACTGCTCATCACCGATGGCGTGATCACTGCATGCATGCCTTCGGCCTCGATCGCCTCGGCGAGGTGCGCATCAACGGGATCGATCACCAGCGTGGCAGCGATCGACGTGTACAGCCGGGCGACACCGACAACGGATGCCTCGAAGCCGAGCTCGCGCAACATGCGATCAGCCGGACCCTTCAGTGCCGCGCCGCCGACGATCGGTGAGATCGCCACGACCGATGATCGCCGCGCCTCGAGGATCTCGTCGACGCCCCTGAGCGCGCGGATCGGACCGATCGACACCATGGGATTGGAAGGCGCGATCACGACACGTTCGGCAGATCTCAGCACGTCTGCGAGCCCGGGCGTCAACTCGGCCTCGGCGGCGCCGTCGAAGCGCACCGCGCTGACCGGCACACTGTGGCGCAACTTGACGAAGTACTCCTGGAACGACACATCGCCGCCGTCAGCCAGTGTTACCACGGTCGACACGGTCTGGTTGCTCATGGGAATCAGGCGCTGATCGACGTTCCACGCCGCACACATCTCGGTCGTGACCTCTGCAAGCGTGGCGCCCTCTGCGAGTCGTGCCGTGCGATAGAAGTGGGTGGCCAAGTCGCTGTCGCCGAGGTTGAACCAGGTCGGCGCTGCCGCTGACGATTCGGGTCGCACTGTCGCATAGCGCTGCAGCGCATCCATCGCTCGCCACGACTCGCCGGCCAAACCCCAGCCGCGATCCCGATCAATGGCATCGGCCAGCGTGTACATGACGGTGTCGAGGTCGGGAGAGATGGCGAGGCCGTGAAACACGGCGTCGTCTCCGGTGTTGACGACACCGATGGTATCGACAGGCTCGACCACGTGAGCGAGCGCGGCCAGGAATCTGGCTGCGCCCACTCCTCCGCACAGGACAGCGATCACGTGTCGGCCAACCCGTGGTAGAGAGCTGCGAGATCGGTCGCGCATCGCGGCCACGAGAAGCTGGCCAGTTGTGTCCTAGCCGCGGCGAGCAGCCGGGCGCGTACGCCGTCGTCGAACGCTGCGCTGGCGAGATTGGTCGCCAACGCGACTGCATCGTCCGCCTCGCACAGCAGACCGGCCGAGCCGCACACCTCGGGAATGCTGCCGCGGTTGCTGGCCGCGATCGGCACCCCAACCTGCATGGCATCGAGTAACGGGAAGCCGAACCCCTCGTCGAGCGATGGGTAGGCGAGCACGGTCGCGTTGCGGAGCAGCCACGAAAGCGCCGACTGGTCGACACGCCCAGTCATGACCACGCGTCTGGCGACAGTCGGGTCGAGACGGTCAATGGCCGAGTTGATCGCCGGCCGATCGTCACCATCAGCGCCTGCCAGCACCAGCAGGATCTGGTCGTCCTCGGCAGCCAGCATGCCGAACGCCTCGACGAGAGTTGGCAAGTTCTTGCGCCGCTCCAGGGTGCCGACAGCCGCGATGAAGGGCCGTCCGACGATTGCCGGTATCGGTGGATTCGATGCGGGGGCAGGAACCGGTACCGCGGCCAGCGGAATCGTCGCGACCCGAGCGCCGGGGAACAGATCTGCGATCTCCGTTGCAGTCGACGCGGAACTGGCGTGAACGGTGGCGCCGCGCTGGATGGCCCGGCGCAGCACCCGCCCAGCCTGATGAACGGCCCCGCTGGCAAGTGTCGGATGCCGCAGGAACCAGCAGTCATAGACCGAGACCACCTGTTCGGCCCGACACGGCGGCACGACGTAGTTGGTGCCGTGCACAACACGGGGTCGACCGAGGAACCGGTCGACGCGGGGTCGGTCGGCCATCGCCCACAAACGACGAGCAACCAGCGCTGGCAATGGCAGGCGGCGGGCACCCGACGGAGGTGGAGACCGAAACGAGACGATGTACTCGACGAGTTCGAGGTCGTCGATCTTGACCAGCGAGTCGCGCATCGCCGCCACGGCGTGACCGACTCCGGTGCGCGGCCCGACCAGTGGGCCGACATCGAAGGCGACGCGCAATCGGTTCATGGGCAGGCCGAGGCTAGCCGTTGACACGACAAGCGGCTCGAAAGCCATAGACTGCCGTGTCCCGCATTGACGGCCCGACCCGGCCCAACCCTTCGAAGGATTGCCAGCATGCCTCGCGCGTTCATCACCGGTGTGACTGGCCAAGACGGCCAGCACCTCGCCGAGTTTCTTCATTCCAAGGGTTACGAGGTCTTCGGCATGGTCAAGGGCCAGAACAACCCGCGGATGACCATGATGCGCGACGAGTTCCCGTACGTCGAACCGGTGCCCGGCGATCTTGCTGATCTGCCGTCATTGGTCAAGGCGCTCGACTCGACACAGCCCGACGAGGTCTACAACCTCGGGGCAATCTCGTTCGTCGCCTTGAGTTTCAACCAAGCCGAGTTGACCGCCAACATTACGGGCACCGGGGTGCTGCGCATGCTCGAAGCAATCCGCATGGTGGGCGGCGCGGAGAACAACCCAATCCGCTTCTATCAGGCGAGCAGCAGCGAAATGTTCGGCAAGGTTCGCGAAACGCCGCAGACCGAGCGAACGCCGTTCCACCCTCGTTCGCCATACGGGTGTGCCAAGGTGTTCGGGCACGACATCGTGGTCAACTATCGCGAGAGCTACGGGTTGTTCGCCTGCAGTGGCATCCTGTTCAACCACGAGGGTCCTCGCCGTGGCCTCGAGTTCGTGACTCGCAAGGTCACCAATGCCGTCGCCCGAATCAAGCTTGGCTTGCAGACCGAGATCGTGCTCGGCAACCTCGATTCCAAGCGGGACTGGGGCTACGCCGGCGACTATGTCAAGGCGATGTGGCTGATGCTGCAGCAGGATCATCCCGACGACTACGTCGTCGCCACCGGCAAGGCGTACAGCATCGAGGACCTCGTCCGCCTTTCGTTCGATGAGGTTGGGATCGACAACTGGCGCGACTACGTGCGCCAGGATCCGAAGTTCTTCCGCCCGGCGGAGGTCGATCTGCTGATCGGTGATCCGTCAAAGGCACGCACTCAGCTCGGTTGGGAGCCCGAGGTTGCCTTCCCCGAATTGATCAAGATGATGGTGGCCAACGACCTCAGCATCGAGTCGGAGAAGGCTCGCCGCAGCTGACGTCACGTCTCGAGGGGCATGTTGTTGATGGCCTCTATCACAGACTGACCCGATGGCAGATCGCCGCTGCGCAGCCGTGATCGCAGTGCCAATGCAAACGCGCAGAGTGCCGTCAGTGACGAAGCGACCAGACCGAGTTCGACCCGCCGGAACAGTTCGTCGGAGCCGAGCCACGTCACCACGACGAAGGTGACAGCGCCGATACCCCAACCGAGGGCGACGAGGGCGTGACCGCGTAAGGCGATCACCGCCTGGGCAATCGCCAGGGCGACCATGTAGATGGCGCTGCCGAGGGCCAGCATGGCCATCGTCTTGCGACTGAGTTCGGCGTCGTAGAACTTTTCGATGACCAGCGGCCCGAGCAGGAACGCACCAGCCGTGCCAACGACACCGACAACCAACACGAGCTTCATCAACCGCGTGAACCCGGACCGGAACTCGGCGATCTCGTTGCGGGCGGCGAGCCGCGACAGTCGCGGCAGCAATGCGGCTTGCACCGCTTGAAAGAGAAAGAGTGGGATGCGGGCCAGCAGCACCCCGTACGTGAACCGAGTGACCAGGTGCTTCTGGTCGTCGCTGGCCAGCAGGGTGGCCGCCAACGGACCGGCGTTGACCAACGCTGCGGCGAACACCGAACCGAGCAACAGCCAACCGAGGTTGGGTGTGACCTCGGCCCACGATGCCTCGGGGCCTGGCTCCGTGCGCAGTGCTCCCTTGGCCCTGACCCACAAGACACCAGGGACGGGAGCCAGCGCGACGGCGAAACCGTAGAGACCCACGGTCTTGATGCCGAGGATGGCCAGCGTGGCGCACAGCACGATACGGACGGCACCGTCGGCACCCATGACGACTGCGTATGCCCTGAACCGGCCGTTCCCGCTGGCGATGCCGCGTGACAGGTGGGCGGGGGCGTACGCCGAGAACGCCAGGATCAGCGCGGCCATCAGGACCCAGTCGCCGTCGAAGTAACCGCTGACGATCAGCGGGCTGGCGGCCAGGGCGGCGAGCGTGACGATTCCAGCGAGGCCGATGCCGAGTGTGCGCACTCGGGCGACAACTGGCTGGCCGCCCTGGCCGATGGCTCGACGATGGGCCAGCGTTCTGGCCAGTTCCTGCTCGAGGGGCAGGAAGAACCCGGGAGCCAAGGCGAACGTGGCGATCCACAGACTGGCGATGGGCTGCACGGCCTCGTCGCTGCCGAGGGCGACCTTGGCCACCTTCAGAAACAGGTAGCTGGTGATCCCAGCTATCAGCAGGCCGATACCGACGGGCAGGGTGCCTTCCGGTAGAGGGACTCGGGACGAAGTCTTGGCGTCGCCAGAATCAGGCGCGTCACCGGATTGAGCGTGACCAAGATGAGCGTCGGAGGGGTCCACCAGACCAGCGAGGCTAGCGGCACGAACCCCTCCGGCGGGGTCTACGAGGGATTCAGGCTGCGTTGCGAATCAACCCTAGAACCTGGCTGCGAGCGGCCTCGCTGATTTCGCGGGCCTGACCGAACAGCACGGCGGCCTTCTCGGGCAGGATCGCCTCGATCTTGTCGACGACCGTATCGACCTGGATCTTGGTGGCCTCGAGGCCGTTGCTGATCGTGTTGGCCAACTCGCGTCGGCGAGCCTGGGCCTGCTCGACCGCGGCAGCGCCGATTCCGACGGTGAGGTATGCCATGTCGCGAACTGCGTCGCTGAGCTTGGCGACATCGATGTTCGGCAGGTCAACCGCTGGCAGGTCGACGGTCGGGAACTTCACCGTCGGCACGTACTTGGAGAGATCGATGTTGCGGAGCGCACGGATGTCGAGCCCGGAAAGATCGATGGATGGGAAATCAACAGTGGGGAAATCGGGGAGTTTGAACATGCAATCAATATACCGCAGAGTGCTAACTATTGCAAGCATTACTTGTCGAGTGCCTCCACTCCGACGCTCCCGAGCAGTAGCCTGGCCGCCTCGTGGAACCTGCTCATCAACTCGTCCCGCCCGTCGTGGCCGTGATGGTGGTCTTCCATCCCGGCGACTGGTTCGACGAGGTCCTCGACGGCTTGGCCGATCAGGACTACGCCAATTTGAAGAGCCTCTTCCTGATCGTCGGTGACCCGGGAGACGTGCCGGACAGGGTGCGCCAGCGAGTTCCGAACGCGTTCGTACGGGCGGTGGGTAACACGGTTGGCTATGGCGCGGTCGCCAACGAGGTACTGCGTCTGGTCGAAGGCGACAACGGCTTCTTCTGCTTCCTCCACGATGATGTCGCCCTGGATCCGGGCGCCATTCGCCTGCTCGTCGAGGAGTTGTACCGCTCGAACGCCGGGATCGTTGGGCCAAAGCTGGTCTCCTGGGACGACCCGGGCGTGCTGCAACACGTTGGTCTCGGTGTCGATCGGTTCGGCGAGATCGACTCGTTCGTCGAGGAAGGCGAGGTCGACCAGGAGCAGCACGACGCCGTACGCGATGTGTTCGCCCTGCCCTCGGCGTGCCTCATGGTTCGCGCCGATCTCTTCAGGGCGATCGCCGGTTTCGACACCGCCATCGACTTCTACGGCGACGACGTCGACATCTGCTGGCGGGCTCACCTTGGTGGCGCACGTGTGGTGGTCGTTCCGGCGGCACGTGCCCGCCACCGCGAGGCATTGTCGGAGCGGCGCCCCGATCTGCGTCCGGCGTTGCTGCAGGCGCGTCACCGCATGCGCTCGATCGCCACGCTCACAGGGGCGCGCCGATTGCCGCTGCTCACGATCCAACTGATCTTGGTCACGCTTTCCGAAGTCGTCGTGGGAGTCTTCTCAGGCAAGCCGCGAGAAGCGTGGGCTTCGTTGCGGGCGATGGGTGGTGTCGTGCCGCGACTGCCCGGCATCATCGGTCGACGACGCGATGTTCGCTCCCTGCGCCGAGTACCCGACGGCGAGATCGCGGGATTGCAGCTGCGAGGTTCTGCTCGTGTCTCCGCGTACCTGCGCAGCCGCGACATGCGTCCATCGCGCGGCGAGAACTCGATCGAGCGGCGATGGCGTCAAACTGCGGGGTCCGCGCCGATGTTTGCGTGGATATGTGTGCTCGTCGCCGTGCTCTTCGGCAGCCGCCATCTACTCGGCGGCATCCCGGGCTTTGGCGAGTTCCTGCGACTCCCCGCGAGTCCGCGGGCGATGCTGACCGACTACCGGTCCGGATGGTGGGGTCACGGGTTGGGGGCAACCACCCCGGTTCCCACCGGCGTGGCACTGACGGCATTGGCCAGCACGGTGACCTTGTTCCATATGGGCCTGCTGCACACGGTCGGGGTGCTCGGTTTGTTGCTGATCGGCTATCTGGGGATCTGGCGTCTGGCGGGCCTGTTCCCGACGGCGCGTGCCCGGATCGCGGCACTCGTCGTCTACGCGGCCGTACCGCTGCCGTCGCAAGTCTTGTCGAGTGGTCGGTGGGGCGCGCTCGCGTGTTACGCAACGGCTCCCTGGGTAGTGCACCTCCTGAGACGGAGCGCAGGCATCGAGTCGTTCGACGCCGAGGCGCACAAAGGTGACAACCGGGCCGACGAGTACCTGCCGATTCCACCACGCCGCCGCCTGCGAACACTGTGCCAGCTAGCGCTGCTGACCGCTGTCACCTTCGCGTTTGTCCCGTCGTTCGCCTTCGTGGTGGTGGCAATGGCAGTCGTGCTTGCCCTGACCACGCTCCTGGCCGGTGGCTCGTGGCGATCGGCGCTCATCATGGTGTCGATCGCTGTCGGTGCCGCAGCGCTCGCATTTCTCGCCAACCTGCCATGGGCCGCGTCGCTGTTCGGTCGCGACGGGTGGGATCTGATCGCAGGTGTTCCAGCGCCCGTTGCCGACGGCGTCGCTGCAGGATCGAATGGCAGCCGGGCCCTTGGTGTGAACAAGTTGGCGCAGTTTGGTTTGGGCAATGGCCAGTTCGGCATCCTGGCCATTGCGTTGTACGTGCCCGTGCTGGTCGCGCCGCTCGTCGCTCGAAGCTGGCGATTGACGTGGGCGATTCGCGCCGCCGGACTGGTCGTCGCGTTCGGCTGGCTCGCCGTACTCGACGATCGCGGGTTGAAGGTGCGATTGCCAGAGCCTGGAATCCTGTTGGCTCCCGTTGCCGTCGGGCTTGCGCTGTCGGCGGCATGCATCGCCGCGGCCTTCCAGGACGACGTTCTCGCCGGCTCGTTCGGCTGGCGTCAGCCGCTGGGCCTGCTCACTGCAGGGGCGATCGCCATCGGAGTGTTGCCGGGTATCGCGGCGGTGAGTTCTGGCCGCTGGCGAACACCAACCCTGACACTGACGTCGGTACTCGGACAGTTTCCGGAGAACCCCCCAGAGGGTGACTATCGAATCCTGTGGATCGGTGATCCGCGCGTCATGCCAGTTCCGGCGTGGACGTTGGAGCCAGGCATCGGCTACGCCATCACCGACGACGGTCCACTGACGCAGTACGAGTCCTGGCCGGGCCGACGGTCCGAGGCCGAGGCCGAGGTCGGCGCAGTGATCGAGCAGTTGGCCACCGAGTCGACGCTGCGCGGCGGCCGTCTCTTGGCGCCGTACGCCATTCGCTACATCGTCGTACCGGTGGCCGACGGTGCGGCCAGTACAGTCGATCTGCCGTTGCCGCTCCCCAACGGTCTTGTCGATGCCCTCGACGATCAGCTCGACTTCGCTGCGCCGCTGACTCGGCCACTGAACTTCATCGTCTACGAGAACACCGCGTGGATTCCGACACGCGCCCAGTTCGCCGACGCCGATGCCGAGGCCACGCGCCAGGCCGGTCTCGATTCGCTCGCTCGACTCGAGCTGAGGTCCTTGGCAACGCCCGTTGCAATCGGCGCCGTTGACAACGAAGGCGCGGATTTCGTGGTGGCAGCCGGCGCGGTGACGGTCGCTACCGGCGTTGACCAGCGTTGGTCCCTGCAGGTTGGTGCCGAGTCCATTCCCGCGCGGCCGGCGTTCGGCGCAACGACCGGTTACGACATCGCCTCGGGTGGAGCGGCCACGCTCCAGTACCACACTGACACCTCGCGGTCCTTGGCGCTGATCGGGCAACTGGTGTTGTGGCTGGCGCTTGCTCTTGGTGTCAGCAGGTTCGACACTGCAACGATGAGCCGCTGGCGGCGTCGACGCGTCGACACCGGACCCGACGCGCCGCTGCTGTCGATCGATGCGCCGATCGCCGATTCTCTCGACACGACGATTCTGGTGTCGATCGCAGACGAGACGGTGTGGCAGACGACGCCCCAAGAAGAAGAAGTAGTTGACGCGGCCGGCCACGACAAGCCTGAGCAACACGAGGCGAGTGTCGAATGATTGCCGTGCGGCGATTGCTGGCCGGCCTGATGGTGTTGGCCTCGATCGTGGGCGTCGTCGCGTTGCAACGCTCGCGCCCCGTCCACAGCGTGCCTGCCGAGTTCTCGCGACTCGGCAATGCGACCATGCCATTCGTGCCGAAGGGAGAGTTTGTGACGTCGGCGTGGTTCTGTGCTGGAGTTCCCATCGGGGGCCCGCAGCTGGGCGGCTCTGCCATCGTTGTCAACCCGTCGGAAGTCACGCTCACCGGCAAGATCACGACGTTCACCGATGCTGCGGCAGCCGAAGCCGTGGCCGTTCCGTTCGAGGTGCCGAGCCGGGGCACGGTGGTGTTCGATCTCGGCCAGCTACAGCCGCAGGGCTCGTTCGTGTCGGCAATGGTCGAGATCTACGGCGGTGGCGGGTTCGTCGAGCAGCGCGCCGACAGTCCGTCGGGCAGTGCCGTCTCGCCGTGCTCCAACTCGACCTCGTCGACGTGGTACTTCGCCGATGGCTACACCGTGGAAGGAAGCAGGGAACAACTGGTTGTCACCAACCCGTTCCCGTCCGACGCGATCATCAACATCAGTGAGGCGACCAGTACCGAGAGCCGGCAGCCGGCAATTCTGCAGAGCCTCCTTGTGAGGGCCAATTCCGTCCTTGTCATCAGCCAGGACCTGCTTGCCAAACGTGAGTTGGTGCTCGCGGTCACCGTCGAGAGCAGCCGCGGACGGGTCGTCGTCGGTCGCGCACAGGAATACGTGACATCCGTGGGTCGAGCCGGTTTCACCATGACCCTTGGCGCACCGTCACTCGGCGATCAGTTCTACTTCGCGGACGGCGAGATCGCTCCCAACGTGATCGAGCGGTACAGCGTCTACAACGCGTCGGAGACCGACGCCATCGTCAGCGTGACGTTCCTCGGCCTCGATCCGGCCGCAGGGTTCGTCAATCCCGAACCGCTCAACGTTCCGGCCGGCAATGTCGTTTCGCTGATCGCCGACGATGTCGGCGTGCCGGCGGGCAGGCACGGCGCCGTGTTCTCGACCGAGACCGAAGGATCGATCCTCGTTGAACGGGCGATCACACGTCAGACCGACGACACCGTGGCGACCACCGTGGTCATGGGTTCGCCACCGTCGTTTGCGTCGACGCGTTGGAGCATGGCGATCGGCACGGACCTGGCTGTCGAAAATATCCTTGTCGTGTTGAACGCGACCGGCTCGCAGGGCACGGTGACGGTGAAGACGCTAGGAGCCGGCGGAGAGGTTCCCGTTCCCGGCATGGAGGCAATCGATTTGCCTGCAGGTGGGGTGATCACGATCGGAGTCTCAGATCCCACCGCACTAGGGCACCCATTGATTGTCGAGTCGACCCAGCGGATCTTCGTCGAGCGGTTGCTGCCTCGCGACCCTGACCTGCGCGGCCGCTCGGGCTCCTTCGCTCTGCCGGGCTGAGCCGGTGCAGCAAGTACTCATCGCCGCTGCCGTGCTGGCGGTGGCCCTTGCCGTCGGAGCCGTCCTGCGGCGACGCGCCGGTGTTGAGGCGCCAACACAGCCCGTGTTCACGGCTCCGGCTCAGATCGATCGATCCGACTTTGCCGGAGCCGAATCGCCTTGGCTCGTGGCAGTGTTCTCGTCGGCATCGTGCATCGCCTGCGCCGACGTGGTTCGCAAGGCGCAGGTGTTGGCCTGTGCCGAGGTCGCAGTCGTCGATGTCGAGTACTCAGCCGCTGTGGCGCTGCACCACAAGTATCACGTCGACGCCGTGCCGATCGCGATTGTCGCCGACCGCAGCGGGGTGGTCAGAGCGAGCTTCGTCGGCCCGATGTCGGCGACCGATCTGTGGGCCGCCGTCGCCGAAGCGCGACACCCGGGCTCGAGCCCTGAACCAGACCTCGGTCACTAGCCAATCGGCGCTCTACTAACGCGGGGCGTCCTCGGTTGCCACAACTGTGTCGGCTTCCGCCGCGTCTTCCGTCGCCACAGCACTCTGGCCAAGGCTTTCGTGGACGATGCGGGCGACCTCGCCGCCATCGATGGTCTCCCGCTCGAGCAGGGCTTCGGCCACCAGATCGAGCGCCCGGCGATGCTTGGAGAGAACTTCGAATGCCCGAGCCTCTTGCTCGTGCAGAATACGGAAGACCTCTTCGTCGATCATCTTGGCGGTGTCGTCGCTGTACTCGCGACCCTGGGTCATCAGATCCTCGCCGAGGAAGACCTGTTGGTGGCCGCTCCAGGCCATCGGCCCGACGGCGTCGCTCATGCCCCACTCGCGAACCATTCGCCTGGCGATGACCGTTGCCTGCTCGAGGTCGTTAGCAGCGCCGGAGTTGAGATGACCGAAGACGATCTTCTCGGCGACGCGCCCTCCCATGGCCCGGCAGATCACGTCGTCGAAGTATTCCTTCGAGTACGTGTGCCGTTCTTCCGGAAGGCTCCAGGTGACACCGAGTGCCATGCCTCGCGGCAGGATCGTGACCTTGTGCAGTGGGTCGGCATTCGGCAGAACCGTCGTCAAGATGGCATGACCACCCTCGTGGATCGCAGTCGCCCGCTTCTCCTCGGCACTCAGCACCAGGCTCTCTCGACGGGCGCCCATCACAACTCGATCGCGGGCGTTCTCGAAGTCGATGCGCTCGATCTGCTTGCTGCCGCGACGCACCGCGAACAACGCAGCCTCGTTGACGAGGTTGGCAAGGTCGGCACCGCTCATGCCTGGCGTTGCCTTTGACATCACCTCGAGGTCGACGTCGGGCCCCATGCGCTTGTCGCGACTGTGCACCTTCAGGATCGCGAGGCGCTCCTCGTTCTCGGGGAGCGGCACGACGATCGTGCGGTCGAAGCGGCCAGGACGAAGCAGGGCCGGATCGAGGATGTCGGGGCGGTTGGTCGCGGCAAGGATGACAATGCCCTCAGACGTTTCGAAGCCGTCCATTTCGGCCAGCAACTGATTGAGCGTCTGCTCGCGTTCGTCGTGACCGCCTCCCAGGCCGGCGCCACGCTTGCGGCCGATCGAATCGATCTCGTCGACGAAGATGATGGCCCTGCCCATCTTGCGAGCCTGCTGAAACAGATCGCGAACGCGGCTGGCGCCGACGCCGACGAACATCTCCATGAAGTCGCTGCCGGTGACCGACAAGAATCCCACGCCGGCCTCGCCGGCAACGGCGCGAGCGAACAGCGTCTTGCCTGTACCTGGTGGACCGACCAGCAACATGCCCTTCGGAACTCGGGCGCCGATCTCGCGGAAGCGCTCGGGCATGCGCAGGAAGTCGACCACTTCGGTGATCTCCTGCTTGACACCTTCGTAGCCGGCGATATCGGCGAACGTTGTCGACGGTTTGTCAGTCGTGTACGCCTTTGCCCGGCTGCGGCCAATCGACATCACATTGCCCATCTGGCCCGCAGCGCGACGTTGCATCCACATGAAGAACCCGATCAGCAGCACGAGCGGCAGCAACAGGCTCGCCCAGCTGAGCAGCCAGTTGGAACTCGGCGTCTTGGCCTCGAAATCGATGCCCTTGTCTTGCAGCTCCTGCGTTTGCGCCTCGTTCGGGAAGTTGTTCGGGGCGGTGCTGGTGAACTTCTCGCCGTTGGTCAATTCGCCGTTGATGCTGTTGGTCTGATTGTTGATGGTGAAGGTCTTGACGTCGCCCTGCTCGACCGCCGTCCAAAAGGCGCTGAACGTTCGCTTCTCGGTGCTCGTCGTCGGCCACACACGTGGCAGTGCGAACGACAACATCAGCACGGCGAAAAGCACCGGGATGACCCAACGCGGCCACCCACTACCGATGGGGCGTCGACCGCCGCGCTCGGGAGGCTGTTGATCGTTCTGCAGGCCGCGACCCGAGCGGCCAGGCGGCGGCGGGGGAGGCGGGGGAGGCAGGTTGCTCATTCCCATATGCTACGGGTGTTCGGGGCAATTGGTTCTGCAGCCGTGCATCCACCACCCGAGTCCGTGTGGCGCATAATTTGACCGCATGAATCGGCAGTGTTCGCGCAGCGGATGCGCGCAGGTGGCGTGCTCGACGCTCTCGTACCAGTACGGTCGGGCGATTGTCTGGCTCGACGATCTCACTGCCAGTCGAGACCCTCACGACTACGACCTGTGCGAGCGCCATACAGCGCGCTTGTCAGTGCCCAACGGATGGCGG
>JANOJI010000185.1:0-3023 GCA_031408175.1 Ilumatobacteraceae bacterium | reverse complement strand
CGGCTGTCGGCCAGCGGATGACGCAACACCTCCGACAAGATCTCACTCGCCGCCTCCGGCTGGTTGACGATGAGGAAGGCCAGCCCCTGACCCAACACCGCGCCCAATTCGTCGGGCTCGAGGCCATCGAGTTTGCTGAGTGGCATCGACGCTGGCGGCGCGACATCGCCCTGCGCGGTTTGTGCGGCTCGGCGAAGTGTCCCCAACCACCCGGCGGGAATGGGTGCATACGGATCCGCCCAACCGGCGAGCGCGGCACGTTCCGCTTCGCACGTGCGCGCCACAGTGTCGATCGCCGCACCGGCGGCAGCTCGGTCGTAGTCGCGCAACGCGGCACCGAGGCGTCCGTTGACAGTTCGTTCGCGGGCGCGAGCCAGCAACAGGTATGGATCGTTCTCGACGATCGGTGAGGGAACGAGCTCGATCCACGCGTCGCCGGCGACAGGACCGAGCAGCGATGGATGCGCCATGCGATGGACGACCAGGCGACTGACCGCTTGCCAATCCCCGGCGCGGCTGTAGGCATGCAGCGCATCGTCGATCCTCTCCTCGGCCTCGAGGAGTTCGCCCACCCGGCGATGGTGCGCCGCTGCGTCGGCGCTACCGCGTCGTTGCTGCAAACAGGCGTCGAGATGGGCGCGCAGCACCTCGTGATATCGGTAGGTGCCGCGCTGGTCGACGGCGATGGTGAAGAGCTGGTTGTGCTCGAGGTGCTCCAACACGGCCGCACAGTCAGATCGACCCGTCAGCTTGTCGCACAGCGCACCCGTCAGCACTGGAAGCGCCGACGTCTCGATGAGGAACGTCTGCAGATCGGCTGGCAGCCCGGCCAACACGTTGCGTGCCAGATAGTCGCGTCCGACTCGCGTTGCACTGAGCTCACCGATCAGCCGGCGCCTAACGTCGAGTGGCTGATCGCGGGCGGCGAGGTTGTACAGCTGCAGCCCGGCTGCCCAACCCTCGGTTCGATGGATCAACATCGCCACGTCGGTGGGCCCGAGAATCATGTCGTAGTGATCGCGGAACAACCGGTCGGCCTCCCACGTGCGAAATCGCAAGTCGCCAGCGGTGATCTCGAGCAACTCGTCGCCAAGCAACAGACGGCTGATGTCGAACTCGGGGTGGCTGCGGGTGCCGGCCGCGATCGCCAGCTTCGCCGGCTGCCGGTCGATGAGCCGACCGAGCTCGGACTCGGCAAGCGTTGACGCGATCACGTGCAGATCGTCGATGACCAAGGCAACGCGTTCGCCCGGCCAGGCATCGATGCCGGCGGCGAGCGTGGCCGGCGACGAAGCATCGAGTTGCATGTCGATCGCTTCGCCGACCACACGCGCAATCTGGGCGAGGCATCCATCGGGTGCGATCTCGAGCTGATCGGCGGAGCACCAGGCAACGGGCGCCGCCCGCGCCGCGAAGTGTCGCAATGCCGTGGTCTTGCCAGAGCCCGCTGGAGCCACGACCAGTGTCAGGCGGAAGTGCCACAGCTGATCGATGAGGGCGTCGACTCGTTGGCGCGACAGGGTGCCGCTCGTTCGACCACCGGAATTTCTGGTCCTCGGCGCGACACTCATGGCCGTCCCTTCACACTGCTGCGCAGCCGAAGGGCACCGTATCGCATGTCTTTGGCCGTGTCCACGGACCGTGGTCGATCACCCACAGAGTCATGAGTTCGGCGGAACCCGACCAGATACGCGCCTTGTCAGGCTGTCTGGGTTTGCATCTGACCAGGGCTGCTGATCGTGATCACTCCGCCCCACGCGCACTGACACGTACACGAGTTGGTCAGCGCCGGCGCTCCGTTGATCTGCACCGTGGGTGAACCAGGCTTCCACGGCGTCGTCACCGGGAGGCACGGTTGCGGTGTCAACACGCCCAACGCGGCCGATGTAGCCGCTGCGACCTGCGGGTTCGAGAGCGTGGTGCACATTCCGAACGGCATGATGTTGACGCTGGGGGCGAAGTCCTGAATCGTCGCCGCCATCTGACCGCCGGCCTGAACCGGGCGGCCCTTCGGGACAACGGTGAGGGCCGACGGAGCTACGCCAAAGCTGCACATCATCTGCGCGGTACCGACGACTTGCACTCCCATGGCATCAACGATAGATGGACCCGCAGGACGCGTGACCGGTGCCGGGCGAAGTCGTCGGGGCACGCCGCGTTGCACGTTCGGGCAACGCGGCCGGGTGTGGGCCCCGAACCACAGCATCGCCGAGCAGACTGACATCTGTGGAACTGCCAATTCTGGAACGCGCCGATGAGCTGATCGCCGCCATCGCCGCGCATCAGGTGGTGATCGTGGCCGGCGAGACCGGGTCGGGCAAGAGCACCCAGTTGCCGCAGTTCTGCTTGCGTGCCGGCCGCGGCGTCGACGGGATGATCGGCCACACCCAGCCACGGCGCATTGCGGCGCGCACGATCGCCGA
The DNA here is from genome assembly GCA_031408175.1 of Ilumatobacteraceae bacterium. GTDB lineage: Bacteria > Actinomycetota > Acidimicrobiia > Acidimicrobiales > Ilumatobacteraceae > JAENVT01. Next base: position 600 of record JANOJI010000185.1, on the reverse strand, counting down.
TCGCATCGCCGAGGAGATCGGCTGCGAGCTGGGCACCACGGTCGGCTACGCGGTGCGGTTCACCGATCGGGTCGGCGAGCAGACCCAGATCAAGGTGATGACCGACGGCATCCTGCTGGCCGAGATCCAACGCGACCGCATGCTGCGCCGCTACGACACCTTGATCATCGACGAGGCCCACGAGCGCAGCCTGAACATCGACTTCCTGCTCGGCTACATCCGCCGGCTGCTACCGCGACGGCCCGACCTGAAGCTGATCGTCACCTCGGCGACCATCGACACGCAGCGTTTCAGCGAGCACTTCGACAACGCTCCGATCATCACCGTCGAGGGACGCACCTATCCGGTCGAGGTTCGCTACCGGCCCCTCGGAGACGACGACGAAGCGCGCGACCAGGTACAGGCGGTGTGCGCGGCCGTCGATGAGCTGAGCCACGAAGGTCCGGGCGACGTGCTGGTGTTCCTATCGGGCGAGCGCGAGATCCACGACACCGCCGACGCCCTGCGCCGGCTGAATCTGGGCGACACCGAGGTGCTGCCGCTGTACGCACGACTGTCGAGTGTCGAGCAACACCGCATCTTCCAGTCGCACCGCGGGCG
>JANOJI010000132.1:0-5894 GCA_031408175.1 Ilumatobacteraceae bacterium | reverse complement strand
GTCACGAACGAGATCGCGGACTGCCACTGTGATGTCGATCGGATGGATGCCGATGTTGGTCTCTCGCGGCCGGTACGTACCTGCCCACCTCCACACCTTGCCGAACATCACACGGTGAAGCTGACGTAAGTACGAATCGTCGAGAAGTTCGGCGGACGTTGGATGCCGTCCGAGCATCGCTTCCGCGATGTTCCGCTGTTCGGCCTCGAACAGCTCGCCGCGCGTCGCGATGTAGGTCGGGATCAGTCCGAGTCGATCGTCCTCGGAGAGTTCGGTGTGGCCGTCGCCGATCGGGACGAGCGCGTCGGTCATCTGCTGTGGTGTGGCTCGAGCCACAGTCCGCGGCGATCAACGAACTTGTCGGCAAGTTCGTCCAGCTGGGCCTGCAGCTCATGAGGAGGGAGCGACTGATCCTCCAACCGACTGTGATGGGCGACTGGATCGAGAATTCCTTCCGCCTTTCGTCGTGCTTGTGTCTTCACCGCGTCCTCGAGCGGGGTGCGAGGTAGGAGCACGTACACCAGGTCACAGTTCAGAGCGTCGGCTGCCTGCCTGAGGGTACGAAGCTGGATGCGGTCGTTGACCTCACTCTTTTCGAATTGGAAGACGTTCTGTTGAATGACTCCCATGCGCTGGGCCATCTCGTTTGCCGACATCCCAAGCGCGTCTCGGATCGCTCTGATCCACCCTCGATGCGGGCGAGGAACGCCCGCGAGTATCCTGAGCTGGACGAATCGCTCGTCCAGTCGGCGGCGTGCCAGCTTGCGATCTATCGACATTCCATATTTATACTAGCCATGGCTAGTAATTGCAACAATGTTTAGCTAGTCTCAACTAGTAAATCAGATGGACATTGCTAGTTTCAGCTAGTAGATTAGCGAGGTATCGCGGCGGCCGTCGACGATGAACTTCAGTGGCGCGGTGGGGGAGTGGCTGCTCCGCAGGGCTCGGCAGCCTCGGCGGGCCAGATCCGTCCGATGCGCTCCCGCCGTCGTGGAGACCGCGCAGTCATGTGACGGCGCCACCCGTGATGCGATGCTAGACCGGTATACGGTCTGGGCGGACTCGACGGGCTGGGCGGACGAATAGGCGGACAGGACACCACGTCAGCGAGCTGAGCGGACTCGACGGACGGCTCTCTTCACGTTCTTTTGCCAAGGTGAGGGTCGCGGGTTCGAATTCCGTTGTCCGCTGCGCATCGCGCTCTACCGATCACGCTTTTGTCAGGTTATGGTCGCCGTCCGCCAGGTCCGCCGAGTCGGTTCTTCACCGTCAGTCGTCGCGAACCTGGGCTCGGGAGCGAGGCGCTTGGCTTGTCGCGCGGTGTGCGTTGATTCACCGCACACCCGATTGTTCGTTGTGGAGTAGTGGCAGTCGTCTGACGCGGATGCGTTCGTCGGTGATCACGGCCATGGCGCGGCGGTCAGGTCGTCGCCGAGGTCGTCTCGCTGACGGATTCATCTTCTTCGGTGGCGGCGTCGACCATGCCGTCGAAGCATGGGTCGCGCTCCGCGATCGAGTCGCCGATGCTGGCAGGTCGGTCGACGCTTTCGGTGGCGAGTATGTGGCGTTGAGTGGATCGAACCTCGGCGAGCTAACAGCGGAGATCGACGCGTGGCGCGAAGCAGGCGGTACCCACATCTCCGTAGTCACCATGGGACTCGGCTTAGGCTCGGTCGACGCGCACGTCGACTACATCGCTTCAGTCGCTGGCGCGCTCAACATGTCGTGACGAGCGACCCGGCTTGCGCGCCAGATTGCCCGGATGGAGAGCGCAACGCGTTGCGGCGTTCGTAGCGTCGGGGACTGGCCGGTGTGTGCCTGGGCGGACTGGACGGACTAGACGGACGAATCGGCGGACAGGACACCACGTCAAGGCACTGGGCGGACCAGACGGACGGATCTCTTCACGTTGCCAAGGTGAGGTCCGCGGGTTCGAGTCCCGTCGTCCGCTCCATTTGAAGTGTCTTCATCTGGATCGCCCCCGACACGCACCGGCGGCGTTGCCGGACGCCATTCGTTCGACATTCGCGACAGCCGTGCAGAACATGCGCTCCGAACTCCGATTGCACTGGGACGAAGGGCCTGGCCATGTCGGTGCATCGGCGCTACCGCAGGGTCCCATAGTCCCGTTCCTACGAACACTGACCGGTATCCGGGTGCGGCCCCGAGGGCGAAAGCGCACGGCGTTGCACTCGCTACCACCCTGAGTGATCGCGTGCCGGAGTACCGTTGACCGGACTTCGCGAATCGTGGGCTCCGAAGGCCAAAGGGCCCGCCACGTGGCGTGACGGCGGCGGTACCCTCGGTGTCGAGGCGGAGTCCCGCCGATTGCGAAGGAGCCGAGATGACGTTCGCGACACAGTTGATCGACGGTCTTGTCGATCCGGCGGAGGGGTCATCGGCGCCGGGGGGTGCGACCTGGAACGGCCGTCGGCGTGGGCCCCGCAGTGGCGTGCGTCGAGGATTGAAAGCTTTCGTGCTCATGAGTGTGGCTTTTTCGATCGTCCTCGCCGGCACCGGTTTGATCTCGGTGCGCGCTGCGCGCAATGACGCCAAGCACGTCAGCGTGTTGATGAGCGCCCGAAATCACGTTGGCGAGATCGGTCGAGGGGTGAACGATCTGCGAATCAACGTCAACCGGGCAATGCTCAGTTCCCGCGGAGTCGGGACGGTGAGGGCTGTCGACGCTGGAACGAACGTTCTGGTGGGCGCGACCAGTATCGACAACGAGTCGACAGCGTTGCAGGCGTTGTCGCTGCCGGCGTCTGCGCAGCAGCCGATCACCGACCTGACGACACTGTTGACGGCATTCGTAGCGCAGGCCGATCGGCTTTCCGGGCTTGCTTTCACGAACTTTGCTGCTGCATCGGTGGCGATGCCGGCGTTCGCCGATGCTGGGGCGCAGATCGACGTGCGGCGGACGGCCGCGACGGCTGCCCTCGATTCGCTGATCGGCCAGGTCGAGCGGCGTAGCGACGGAGAGCTTGGGCGGGCGGCGATCTGGCTCGGCGGGTTGGTTGTGGCGACGGGTTTGCTCCTGGGTCTGTTCGTTTTCGCTGTCGGGCAGTCGTTGCGGCGTGGGCTGCGAACATTGGCGGATGTGGCACGTTCGATTGCTCGTGGCGACCTCGAGGCCCGAGCGGAGATCACCAGTGACGACGAGTTGGGAACGCTCGAACAGGCGGTCAACGACATGGCGGTCGCCCTGCAGGGCCTGGTGGGTCAGATGGAGATTGCCGCGGAACGCGACGGTTTCGGGTCGCAGCTCTCGGATGCGTTGGAGATGGCCGACAGCGAGTCCGAGGCGTTGCAGATCGTCGAGCGGGCGATGATGTCGATCTCTTCGACCGCCCCGATGGAGGTGTTGCTCGCCGATTCGAGCAAAGCGCATCTCGAGCGGGTGGCGTCGAACCCGGGAGTGGACGCGCCGTGCTGCCCGGTGGAATCGCCGTTCAGTTGTGTTGCGGTGCGCCGTGGCAACCCAGCGGTGTTTGACAACTCCGAAGCCCTCAACGCCTGCCCGAAGTTGCGTGGCCGCAAGTCCGGCGCAGTCTCGGCGGTGTGCGTGCCGGTGACGTTCATGGGTCGAGCGCTCGGCGTGTTGCATTCCACCGGGCCAGTCGGTGCGCCACCCGTCGCGAAAGTCGTCAGCCAGTTGACCGCGCTGGCCACCCAGATGGGAGGGCGCGTCGGCACGATACGGTCGTTCGAACGGTCGCAGTTGCAGGCGACGACGGACGGTCTGACGGGTCTTCGTAACCGCCGGACGCTGGAGACCGAGATACGCGGGCTGCTCAATGATGGCACGCAGATGTCGCTAGTGATGGCCGATCTCGATCACTTCAAGTTGTTGAACGACACCTACGGCCACGAAGCGGGTGATCGTGCCCTACGCAAGTTCTCCCAGGTGGTCACGGCGACAGTGCGCGACTCCGACATTGTCGGCCGGTACGGCGGGGAGGAATTCGTCATTGCCTTCCCGGGGCGCCGACCTCGGCGGCGGTGGAGGTACTCGACCGGTTGCGCGAGCACCTGGCCTTGGCCGGCGAGGAGTCGGACAACCCGACGTTCACGGCCAGTTTCGGTGTCGTCGACTCGGCGATCGGTGGGTCGCTGGAAGACCTGCTGCGCGTCGCCGACGCAGCGTTGTACCGAGCCAAGGACGAGGGCCGCAACCGCGTCACCGTCGCTGACGAGCGGGACGTGGACGCTGCCGCCCGATCCGTCGAGCCGAGCGCTGCCGCGCCAGCACAGAGTCCGAGAACACTCGAAACGGTGGGAGTGTTCCAGCGAGCAGCCTCGCTCGACGACCCGATGCCAGGAGCACCCCAACAGCGCTAACCCCAACCGTGATGCCAGCGGTAACCATCGGCCGGTTTCGTTGGCCGGGGCGATGGTGGACCGATGTACGGTCTCCGCGGACTGGACGGACCAGACGGACGAATAGGCGGATGGCCACTGCGACACCATCGGTCACCGCTCCGCCGAGCGTCGCCCGGCGCGCACAGACCGGGTGCCCCAGACCGACGCTCTGGAGCGATGTGCCGCGTCGACACTCCGGGCGTCCTTGACTGTATGTAGTCAGGTCAACCAGTCTGACCGACCACCACCATCCGAAGGAGCCGCCATGTCGCGCGTCCGCATCCACAACTTCTCGATCTCGCTCGACGGGTTCGCCACCGGCGAGGGGCAGGCCCTCGAGACGCCGTTCGGCCACGCCGGGCATCGGCTCCACGAGTGGCTGTTAGCCACTCGGTTCGCCCGCCGCGAAGTCCTCGGCGAGTCGGGCGGTACCGAGGGTTTCGATCACGTGATGGCCGACCGGCACGGACCCGGAGTCGGTGCGGAGATCATGGGCGCGGGTAAGTTCGGCCCTCCGGGCTGGCAGGACGACCTGGAGTGGCGCGGGTGGTGGGGCGACAGCCCTCCGTTCCACACGCCAACGTACGTCCTGACCCACCGCCCGCGCCCGTCGCTGGAGATGGAGGGTGGAACGACATTCCACTTCCTCGACGCCGCGCCAGCGAATGCACTCGAGGTGGCGCGGGACGCAGCCGCCGGTCAGGACGTCCGCATCGGCGGGGGCCCGACCATGATGCGCGCGTTCATCGCCGCCGGTCTCGTCGACCACCTGCACGTCGTGCTGGTGCCGATCCTGCTCGGCCGCGGTGTTCGGCTGTGGGACGGCCTGGAGGCGTTGGACCAGCACTACGACGTGGAGGCAGTCTCGACGCCCAGCGGCGTCACCCATCTCACATTCACCCGATGACTATGAGTCAGGAGTACCGCGGCGCGCCGCCGCCGGGACGACCAGCCCGTCGTTGACCTCGGCCAACCCGGTACGCCCACAATGATCGCCCCCGACCCACCCTCGCTCACCGGCTTGGTCTGCTCCGTTCAGCCGAGGCGAAAGTCGTCGTAGCCGGGGAGCGAGTCGCCGGTCCCGACGAAGTCCACGCTGACCGTTCCGGCGGTCCAGTCGGAGAGGTCCCACCAGCCCGGGTCGAGGCTCGCCCAGCAGTACACCAGGCCGGGCTCGTCGAACGGGCCGACCGGCGCGGCGGCGATCCACGGACCGTCGGGCGCCATCCGATAGCACACTCGGGCCGGCGCCCAGAGGATGCGGATCCGCTCGAGAGTGAACGCCTGGGGCGTGTAGTCGGAGCCGTGCGAATCGATCAGATCGAGCCGCCCGTGCAGGGTCGGGTAGTGCCCGACGTTGATGTAGCTCCGCGGTTCGGTGACCGGACGCCGGGGTCGTCGTGGTGATCGCGAGCTGAGCGACGTTCCTCCCGGCCGACTGGGGCGTCGTTGTTCGGCGACGAGGTCGACATCACCGAGACGGAGCCCCCGCGACTGCCGGGCCAGCGCCACTCGATCACATCGTTCCT
>JANOJI010000103.1:0-2952 GCA_031408175.1 Ilumatobacteraceae bacterium | reverse complement strand
GGCTCCTAACAGGGCCTTAGTACCCAGTCCACGGGGTTCGAAGACCTATTTCTCATTAGGAGCGAACGCGGACCGCGGTTATTTTCAATATCCGACATTTGACGCTGCGCGCGAATGCTCCAAATGTCGACGTTTCGACGGCTCACAGATGCGTCGGAACTGATGTGATGCCCGCGCCGACGCCCCTGGGGTCCAGGGCGCTCAGGTGCACGAACTTCACGCCTATGTATCGTCACGACTTGTGGTCGACTTGAGAAATCCTTGACGTTCGTCGGAATCGCTCGAGTTTCCTCAGCGGGACTGATTGCCCTGTACGTGCCGCCGTTCGCCGTGACACGATGACCTGATGGAGTGTGGCCGAGCGTGATCAGACGTTCCAAGAAGCCGGAGCCGACTGCAGTTCCCACGGTCGGGAACGCACAGGTGACGCAGATGATCTCCCCAGGGGCACGCACGCGCCTCGGCGATGTGCTGCTGTCGGAACAGACGCTGATGCCGGAGCAACTCGCTGGAGCACTCAACCTGCAGTTGGAGTCCGGGCGACAGTTGGGAACGATCCTTGTCGAGCAGGGTTTGCTCGACTCTCATGCGCTCACGAGGGCATTGGCGACGCAGCTCGGACTGCCGACGGTCGATCTGCGAACCGTGCGGCCCGCCGCGGACGCACTCTCGTTCATCAAAGAGGACATGGCTCGGCGCCTGCGGATCGTTCCCCTCCGCCTGGAGGGGGGCTCCCTGGACGTCGCAATCTCTGACAACTCCATCGAGGCCGTGCAGGAGGCGCTGGGGCGTCTCGATATCGACAACGTCAATGTGTACCTCGCCGGAGCCGACGACGTCACGACATGCATCAACACCTACTACCGCGTGCTGTCGGACACCGACGACAGCGTGAAGCAGTTCTGGGACACGGCTGCCGCACTCGAGGCAGTCGAAGCCGTGGAAGGCGCCACCGACGACGCGCCGATCATTCAACTCGTCAACAAGATCGTCACCCAGGCGCTGCGCGATCGCGCGTCCGACATCCACATCGAGCCGACCGATGGAGAGATCAGAATCCGATATCGAGTCGATGGCGCGCTGCGCGAGGTGCTGAGCCTTCCGGCATCGACGGGCCCCGAACTCGTCAGCCGCATCAAGATCATGGCCGACATGGACATCGTCGAGCGCCGCCGTCCACAAGATGGTCAGTTCGAAACGAAGATCGACGGCGCCGGCGTCGATGTGCGTGTCGCCACCGGTGCAACCATTTGGGGTGAGACTGCTGTGCTTCGGCTCCTCGACAAGAGCAGATCGATGAAACACCTGTCGGAGCTCGGCATGCCGCCTGCCACTCACGCGAGGTACCTGTCGATCGTGCAGAAGCCGTACGGGATGATCGTGTGCAGCGGGCCGACCGGCTCCGGCAAGACGACAACGCTGTACGCGACCCTGGCGGAGATCACCCGCAGCGAACTGAACGTCATGACGATCGAGGACCCTGTCGAGTACGTGTTCCCAGAGGTCAACCAAATGCAGATCAACCCGCAGGCCGATGTCACGTTCGCCAGTGGATTGAAGTCGATTCTTCGTCAGGATCCTGATGTGATCTTGGTCGGCGAGATCCGCGACGAGGAGACGGCACGCATCGCCGTCCAGTCGGCGTTGACCGGTCACGTCGTCATGTCATCGCTCCACGCTACGGACGCGACCTCGGCCCTCTATCGACTGATCGACATGGGCATCGAGCCATTTCTGATGGCGTCCTCTCTGGTGGGTGTCGTCGGACAACGACTGGTGCGCAAGATATGTCCGTCGTGCGTGACGCCGTACGAGCCGACGCCAGAAGAACGCACGATGTACGACCATTTCGGTGGAACACCGAAGGAGAAGTTCGTCCACGGCACCGGCTGCCACTACTGCTCCAACACCGGATACCGCGATCGTGTCGGGGTCTACGAAGTGCTCGCCGTCACCGACGAAATCCGCCAGTTGATCGTGACAGCTGCGGCTCCCCAAGACATGCGCGCACTCGCGGTCTCCCAGGGCATGCGCACCATGAGTCACGAAGCAATGGCCCTCGTTGCCGCCGACGTCACGACCATCGACGAAGTCATCCACAACGTCTACGTCAACTAGCCGAACAGCTTCTTCGCGATGCGCCCGAGCAGTCGACGCAGCGTTTGACGACTCCGGCCCCGCATTGGGGCGCCAGTCATCAGACGCATGGATCACGCAGGTGCGCTTGACGACTCGAGCCCCGCATCGGGGCGCCAGTCATCAAACGCCGGGCCGGCGATCTGGATGGATGCCAGGACCGCGTCGAGGGCGGCTCGGTCCTGCTGCGATGTGCTCGGGAAGATGGATGCGACAATCACGAGCCGTGTGCCGTCCACGTCGCGGACCCACATCTGAGCGGCGACGACAGGTTGGGCCGTGTTGGGCCGTGTTGCCTCGTGGCGACCAGTACTAGGGATGAAACTAGGGATGAGTCGTCGGAAAGGGTAAGCCGATGGCTCGTCGAGGACCGATCGCCGCTAGTGAGTCGCCGCCGCTATGTGCAGGCGCGAGCATTTGCATATTCGCCAAGAGCTGGGCACGCTGCGGTCGCCATGGTCGGGCGAACAGCCGTCTTGTCCCCCGCGGTGAGATTCAGCCGATCTGGATGGAGGCCAAGATCTCGTCGAGGGCGGCTCGGTCCTGCGGCGAGGTGTCCGGGAAATCCGTCGCGGCGATCACGAGTCGGGTGCCGTTGACGTCGAGGATCCACAGTTGGTGGTGCTGGTTGGGTCCTTGTGCCCAGTAGTCGCCGCCACCTACCGCGTTCAGCAGTTTGAAATCTCCGTATGGGCAGTCGCCGCCGTCCTTGTTGTAGTCGGGGACGGTGAACTCGACTTGTTTTCCGTGGTACCCGTCGACGGTGATGTCGCTGGCAGCGGTGGCGTTGAATCCGGGCAGGTTGGCCCACGCCGA
>JANOJI010000341.1:0-2169 GCA_031408175.1 Ilumatobacteraceae bacterium | reverse complement strand
GATGCCCGGCGTGCCGTCGTCAACTGATCTCGTGTGGCTGTCGGTTCGACGAGGACAGGCCCGACGCGAGCCACTCGCTCGGCGAGCTGGGAGTGGACTGCAACGGGCTGCTCACCGAGCGGATGTGGCTCGGTGGGCAGGTGAGAAGGACCGTTGGACCTTCGCCTCTGGCGACGATCAACGCCCGGGCGCATCGTATGGAGAGGTCTTCGGGGCCGCCTACGACTCGGGTTGTCACACGCTGACCGTCTCAGCGACGGTGGCGCCGCGACCACCGTCGTAGAGATCGGTCGTCTTCCATCGGAGAGTTTCCGTGCACCCTGGTGGGCCGGAGACACTCCGATGCGCCCGTGAATCGTTGCCGTGGCGACCCGACGGAGGCGTACGCTCCGTCTATGACAGGCGACTCGCCCGACCAGCACCCCGAACCCGTGGTAGTGGCGACCTATCCTGATCGCGGCGAGGCCGAGGTCACCAAGCCCACCTCGCCTCAATGGGCATCGAGGCGTTCATCGTCGACGAAGTGGAGGGCGGCGTGTTGCCGGTCGACGGCGAGGCGAGTGTGACGGTCCTCGTTCACGCGCAGGACGCCGAGTCGGCCCGACAGGTGGTCGTGCCGGGTAACCCGAGTTGACGGCCGATCCATCCACCGGTGTCGTTCCGCTCACTAGCTTCGCGACGTGACTCCTACGCTCGCTCGCCTCCGCATGGCCGCGGGCATGGTGGCGCTCGTGCTGGTCACAGGCACTATCGGTTACTTAGTGCTCGGGTTGTCGTTGATCGATGCTCTGTATCAGACGTTCACGACAGTCTCTACGGTCGGATTCCGTGAGGTCGGAGAGTTCAATAACGCAGAGAAGATCTTCACGATCGCGCTGATCACGGTCGGTGTCGGCACCGTGCTGTACACGTTCACCCTGGGCGTGCAGATGATCGTCGATGGACAGCTTCGAGAAATCGTTGGGAGGCGACGGATGGACAGGACTATCTCCGACCTACGTGGGCACGTTGTGTTGTGCGGGTGGGGCCGTGTCGGTCGGGCAGTCGCGGCTGACCTCGAGCGTGAAGGCCGCCACGTCGTGGTTGTCGACAGCGACCCGACGCGAGTTGCCAATGTTCCGATGCCGACAATCGTTGGTGACGCCACGCTCGACACCACGTTGCGCGCCGCCGGCATCGAGCGGGCGTACGCACTTGTCGCCGCGCTCGCCGATGACGCCGACAACCTCTTTGTGACACTGTCGGGACGATCGCTCAATCCGGCGCTGTTCATCGTGGCGCGCGCCCGACAGGATGACAGCATCGGCAAGCTCACCCGCGCTGGCGCCGACCGCGTGGTCAACCCACAGGAACTGGGCGCTGCCCGTATGGCCAGCTTCGTCGTCCGCCCCAACGTCGCCGAGTTCGTCGACGTTGTGATGCACGACAGAAGCATGGAGTTCCGCATGCAAGAGGTCGAGATCCCGGATGGGTCACCGCTCGATGGGCGGACCCTGCGTCAGGCGAGACTGCGCGACTCCTGCGGGGCGCTCGTACTAGCTCTGCGCAACATGGACGGCAGTTTCACGACCAATCCCGACCTCGACACCGTTTTGCGCGCCAACCACATCGTGATCGCAGTCGGCACGGAAGCGGATCTGCTCCGCCTCGTCGAACTCATCCGACCCTCCTAGTGACGATGACGCCCGAGAACATCACCCTTCGTTTCGAGTACCGGAGCGGCGGTTCGTACGGAATCTCGATGTTCTACAAACCGCCCTTTCCAGAGATCGTCCTCACGCGGTCCGCCAACCTTGCGACGGCGACATCAACCTCAGTGTCACGACACCGGTACCCAACAACAGCTTCACCGAGGATCTGACGGGACGAATCGATCTCGGGTGCGACGAGTGCTGAGCCCCGAACCGCCGGGACTCGCTGACCCCCAAAATGCAGCGGTGACCGACGCGTCGTCGGAGCGGGCCGCGGTCGAGTTATCGCGGCTCGGTGGCTCGTGCGTATCGGCGCAGGATGCGGCGGCCGAGGCTCGTCTTGTGCACTTCGTCGGCGCCGTCGTAGATGCGGGCGGCACGTTCGTGGCGGTACCAGTAGGCCAGGATCGTGTCGTCGGTGACGCCGAGGGCACCGTGCACCTGGATCGCGGTGTCGACGGCTTTCAGCATGGTGTTG
>JANOJI010000091.1:0-2642 GCA_031408175.1 Ilumatobacteraceae bacterium | reverse complement strand
CACGGTGTCGGTCACGACGTCGATCTGATCCACACTGCAGGGATCATCCATCCGACGACCGCTCGGCAGTTCCTCGAGGTCAACGCCAACGGAACCAGGCACGTTGCCGAAGCGGCTCTCGACCATGGTGTGCGTCGCATGGTGCACGTCTCGTCGAACAGCCCGTTCGGCACCAACCCACAGCCGAGCGACACCTTCCGGTCGATCGAGCCGTATCACCCGTACTACGGCTACGGCCGCTCGAAGATGCAGGCCGAGCTTGCCGTGTTCGAGACGATCGAACGTGGACTTGATGCGACGATCGTGCGTCCACCGTGGTTCTACGGGCCCTTCCAACCACCGCGACAAACGGCGTTCTTCCGGCTCGTTCGCGCCGGTACGTTCCCGGTCGTGGGCGACGGCGAGCAGCGACGCTCGATGGTCTACGTCGACAACCTGGTCGACGGAGTGATCGCCGCCGAGTTGACGCCGGCAGCGAGGGGGCGGGGATATTGGGTCGCCGACGAGCGCGCCTACACCGTCAACGAAATCGTCGCCACAGTCGGGCGCGCGCTCAGCGACGAAGGGCACAGTGTCAAGGAGTCGTCGATGCGGCTGCCGGCCATCGTCGGTCGCATCGCCGAGGTTGGCGACCGTATCGTGCAAGGCCTTGGCCGGTATCAACAACAACTTCACGTGCTCGGCGAGATGAGCCACACGATTGCGTGCGACATCTCGGTCACGCGCCGAGAACTCGGCTACGAGCCTCGCGTGGAACTGTACGAAGGGATGCGCCGCAGCATTCGCTGGTGCGCCGAGCAGGACATCGAGCTGTGACTGTCAGTTTGGTGACGGGCGGCAGCGGGTACTTCGGCTCGCTGCTCGTGCAACGCCTGGTGGACGCTGGGCACCAAGTCCGTGTGCTCGATGTCAACGATGCAGAGGACCGCCCCGCTTCGGTTGAACTCATTCACGGTGACATTCGTGATCCTCGCGTGGTGGCCCGCGCGGTCGCCGGATGCGACGTCGTCTTCAACAACGTCGCTCAGGTGCCGTTGGCGAAAGACAAACGACTGCTGCACACGGTCAACGTCGACGGAACCGCCTTGCTGCTGAGTGAGGCAACGCGACTGGGTGTGGGCAAAGTCGTTCACACATCATCGAGCGCTGTCTTTGGCGTTCCGGCGAGCAATCCTGTGTTGCCATCGACGGTGCCGACACCAGTCGAGGCCTACGGCGATGCGAAGTTGGCGGCGGAGTGGGCATGCCTCGACGCCGTCTCGGACGGCCTCGATGTGACCATCGTTCGGCCACGGACCATCCTCGGCCATGGCCGACTCGGCATCTTCGGCATTCTGTTCGAGTGGGTCGCCGATGGGGCCGACATATTCGTGCTCGGTGGAGGCGACAATCGGTACCAGTTCATTCATGCGGACGATCTTGCCGAGGTGTGCATGCTGGCTGCGGCTGCGCCAGGCCCTGCCGTGTTCAACGCGGGCACCGACCGCTTCGGCACGATGCGCGAGTCATTGGAATCCCTGTGCACGCACGCCGCGACGGGCTCACGGGTCCGATCCCTTCCGGCACGGCCGGCGGCGGTCTTGATGCGCGCCGCCGCGGCCACACATCTCGCACCATTCGCGCCGTACCACTGGATGATGTACTCGAAGTCGCTGTGGTTCGACATCGATCATGTTCGCGATGCATTGGGGTGGCAGCCGAAGTGGTCGAACGACGAGATGCTGTCCGACAGCTATGACTGGTTCTTGCGCAATCGAGCCGACACCGATCGCGCCGGCCGTTCACACCACCGCACGATCGCCAAGCAGGGTGGCCTGCGGGCCTTGAAGTTCGCGACCAAACTCCTGCCCCGCTAACGAGTGGGGCCATGCCGACGCTGTACTTGGCCGTGTAAGGCAGCGAGGATCCCGCGAGCCGATGCATCCCATGTCAGCGTCCGCGCCCGGGTGAGTGCCGCCGCCGCGAGTGCACGTCGACGCTGGTCATCGAGCAACACATCGGCCAGTGTGTCGCCCAGTCTGTCGAGCGGCGCAAGCACGCCGGTGACGCCGTCGACCACGCTGCTGCGATGGCCACTGACGTCGGTGGCGACTGCCGGCGTGCCGCACGCTGCGGCTTCAGTGAGCGTCAGCCCCCAACCCTCCGCCAATGATGCACTGCTGACAAGCCATGCCCGCTGATACTCGGCGACGAGGTCTGCGTGGGAGAGGCGCCCGGCGAGGGTGATCCACTCCCCCGCTCTGTGGGCTGCGACGCGGGCCTCGAGTGCCGGCCGCAATGGTCCGTCACCGACGATCACCAGCTGCAGATCGGGAACACGTTGCTTGGCGACGACGGCAGCCTCGATCAGCTCGTCCTGGCGCTTCACTGGCGCCAGACGGCCGACGCACAACACCCGTGGCAAGGCGCTGCGCTGGCCGCCGGGCTGGAACATGGGGTCGACGCCGTTGTTGACCGCGACGACCCGCTCGGGGCGAAAGCCAAGACCGAGCAGATCCTCGCGTGTGGCATCCGACGGCGTCAGTGTCAACGTGCGTCTGTAGAACGGCGGCGCGAACCGGGCCTCCATCGCCCTGCCGACTCCGGCCAAGGGCCTCGGAAGGAGTTGATCCCACATCGGACCATGCACGTGATGCAGGAAC
>JANOJI010000065.1:0-1557 GCA_031408175.1 Ilumatobacteraceae bacterium | reverse complement strand
CGAGGGTCTGGCGAAGCGCCTGAGCGAGATGCTCGCCGACAAGTACCGCGTCGTGGTCGCTGCCGATGGCATCGGTAGCGCAACCCGCCTCGCCGAACTCCTGCGCGATCGCGGACTCGACTTCACCATCGCTACGGCGACTACCGACCTCACCAAGCCCGGCGGCTACGTGGTCACCGCTCCCCTGCACCGCGGTTGCTCCCTGCCCGAAGCCAAGCTGGCGATTCTCGCCGAGGGCGACCTCACCGGCCGCCGACGCACCCATCGCCAGCCGCGCCCACGCAAACGACAGGGCACGGGCTTCTTCGAGGACCTGAAGCCCGGCAACTACGTGGTGCACTACCAGCACGGCGTGGGCCACTACGAGGGCATGGTCAAGCGTACGATCGGCGGGACCGAGCGCGACTACCTGTTGTTGGGTTACAAGGGCGGCGACAAGTTGTACGTGCCCAGCGACCAGATCGACTCGCTGCGTCAATATGTCGGAGGCGAGGCTCCAACGCTGCATCGACTTGGTGGCGCCGACTTCGCCAAGGCCAAGTCCCGAGTTCGCAGCGCAGTGCGCGAGATCGCCCAGGAACTCGTGGTGCTGTACCAGAAGCGGATCAATGCCGCTGGACATGCCTTCGGCAGCGACACGCCTTGGCAGGCAGAGATGGAGGACGGATTTCCGTTCGTGGAGACGCCTGACCAGCGCGTTGCCATCGACGACGTGAAGGTCGACATGGAGCGGCCGTACCCGATGGACCGACTGCTCTGCGGGGATGTCGGGTTCGGCAAGACCGAGGTGGCCATTCGCGCCGCGTTCAAGGCGATTCAAGACGGCAAGCAGGTCGCCGTGCTGGCGCCAACCACCCTGCTCGTCACCCAGCACGGCAACACGTTCGCCGACCGCTTCGCCGGCTACCCGATCCGCGTCGAGACGCTGAGCCGCTTCCTGACCAACAAGGAGGCCAAGCGCGTGATCGACGGGTTGGCCACCGGCGAGGTCGACTGCGTCATCGGTACGCATCGGCTCTTGCAGGAAGGCGTCACGTTCAAAGACCTCGGCCTCCTGATCGTCGACGAGGAGCAGCGATTCGGAGTGCAGGCCAAGGAGACGATGAAGAAGCTGAAGGTCAACGTCGATGTGCTGACGCTGAGCGCGACGCCCATTCCGCGCACGTTGGAGATGAGTCTGGTCGGTATCCGCGACCTGTCGCTGCTGCAAACGCCACCTGCTGATCGCCAACCGATCCTCACCTTCGTCGGCGAATACGACGAACGCGTCGCAGTCGAGGCACTGCGACGTGAACTGCTGCGCGAGGGACAGGTCTTCTGGGTGCACAACCGGGTCAAGACGATCTCGCAGTGCGCCGAGCGGTTACGCGAGCTGGTGCCAGAGGCACGCATCGCCGTTGCCCACGGGCAGATGGATGAAGGATCGCTCGAGCAGATCGTCGTCGACTTCTGGGAGGGCCGTTACGACGTGCTGGTGTGCACCACCATCATCGAGAGCGGCATCGACATGCCGACGGTCAACACTCTCGTGGTCGAGCGCGCCGACTTGCTGGGGTT
>JANOJI010000063.1:0-4319 GCA_031408175.1 Ilumatobacteraceae bacterium | reverse complement strand
CAGCCCACGCTGCATTGCAGTAGATGATGGTGAGGTCGGGCAGGCGAAATCGGATCACGCGCTCCGGCAGGACATCCAGCATGCCCTTGTAGTACATCTCCTCGACGCGGCCCGTCCTCACAGTCCTCGATCGGTCATCGTCGGGGGTCGTCAACAAAGGCGTCTACCTCTCGCCTGCGGAGTCCCCAAACAGTGCGACGTTCGGACTAGCCGACCCGGCAGCGATCAGCTATCAGCTGAGCACGTCGATGGCGCGAGGGGTAGCGTTGCACGGCAATGGGCAGACGGTGCCGGCGGGGGCTGTGGGCGGCTGCGGTCGCTCTGATTGCAGGTGGCTGCGCGTCGACGGATCCGGGGGTCGCCGCTCGCGAGGCAACGCCTATCGCCAGCCCCGACGACGACACCGTGCGTGACGATCCCGATGTACGCATCGTCACGTTGTCGAACGGGCTCCGCGTCTATCTGCGGTCCAACAATCGGCCCGGCGCCAGCACGGAGATGCGGCTGGCCATCAACGCAGGCTCAGGCCAGGAGGACTCCGACCAGTCGGCAGTCGCCCACTTCCTGGAGCACATGCTCTTCAACGGAACGACCCTGTTTCCCGAGAACGAACTGATCGACACGCTTCGCGACTTCGGTATGTCGTTCGGTGCCGATGTCAACGCCTACACCTCGTACGACGAGACCGTGTATGAACTCACGGTGCCGACCAGCGATTCGTCGAACGTGGGTACGGGTCTCGACGTTCTGCGCGAGTGGTTGTCGGCGGCGACACTCGACCCCGACGAGGTCGAGCGCGAGAAGGGTGTCGTGCTCGACGAGTGGCGGGTACGCGATCAGTCGCTGGAGGGTCGAGTCGGCAGGGCGGCCGAAGAGATGTTCCTGACCGGCTCCGGCTACGAGGGTCGCCAACCCATCGGCTCCGACGCTGCGATCAAGGCCATGACACCCGAGCAGTTGCGCCGGTTCTACGACACGTGGTATCGACCCGACAACGCGGCAATCATGGTCGTCGGCGAGATCGACGTCGATGAGATCGAGGCAGAGATCCGCGAACGCTTCGAACCACTGACGGCGCGCGGTGGCTCGACACCTCGAACCGACCCTCCGCTTGCAGCAGTTGGCCAGCCGACGGCAGCGGTGCTGGTGGATCCCGACGCGACCACCGGTGATGCCGGAGTCGCGCTTCCGGGCCCATGGTTCGCCGACGGCTCGATCGCCTCGCTGCGCCACGAGACCTTGATCTCGCTTGGGTTCGACATGATCGCCACTCGGCTGACCGACGACATCTCGCGTGGGCTCGCGCCGTTCACCACCGCCTCGGTGTACAACAACGGCATGGTCCGCTGGCTCGACGCGCCCACGGTCGTAGTCAGCGGCGAGCCCGACCAGTTGTCGGCTTCGTTGGATGCCGTCACCGCCGAATTCGAACGAGCCCGCCGACACGGGTTCGATTCCGGCGAGCTCGACCGGGCGCTGCGCGGCTACCGCAGCCAACTACAGGCTGAGTTCGACGGCAGCGACACTGTGCAAGACATCGACTACATCTCGCGATACGTCGACCATTTCCTCAGCGGTCAGCCAATTCCCAATGCGGACACGTCGTTCCAGATCTATGACTCGATCTACGACGATGTCACTCCCGAAGCAGTCAGCGCGGAGTTCGACGAGCTCTTCGCCAACGCATCCCCGTACGTCCTGCTGACCGCGCCCGATTCGCTGACCGACGTGCCGAGCCAGGACGACGTCCTCGCCCGACTTGCGGCACTCCCGACGCTCGACATCGCCCCTCGCGAGGCAACAGCCACCGGCGCGAACGAACTGATGGCGACGCCCGACCCGCAAGAAGAAGTCGCGACCGAGTCGCTCGAAGCCGACGGCGGCTTCGTCGATCCGACCATGCTGACCTTCGCCAACGGGGCGAAGGTAGTGCTGAACCCGACGTCGATCGCCGATGACGACATCTACTTCGCGGCGACCAGCCCTGGTGGCTTGTCGCTGGTCGACGAGGCCGATGTGCCCGAGGCGCTGAATGCAGTCTCGGTCGTGACTGCCAGCGGCATTGGCGATCTCGACGCCGTCGCGCTCGACACCGTGCTGGCCGACGCAGCCGTCGAGCTGTATCCGTCGATCGGCCAGACCAGCGAAGACTTCTTCGGAACATCGACGACCGACGATCTCGAACTGCTCTTCCAGCTTGTCAATCTCTACCTCTCACAACCGCGTTTCGATCAGGTGGCCCTCGATTCGAGCATCAGTGCGCTGCAGTCCTACGTCGACGATCCGAACAGCGATCCAGATCTCGCCGAGTACATCGCCTTCTCAGCCGCACGGTGGGGCACCGAGCCACGGTTTCGAGTGATTCCTACGGCCGACGAACTGGCCGGCCTCGACCTGGCAACGATCGAACGGGTCTGGAGGGATCGGTTCACGAATGCCGGCGATTGGGTGTTCGCATTGTCGGGCGATTTCGACCTCGACGACGCGACCGATCTCGCGCGCCGGTACATCGGCACGCTCGCCGGTGTCGAGTCGACCGAGCAGTACGAGGATTTCCAGATCGATCCCCCTTCGACCATTGTCACGAAGGAGGTACGCGCCGGGACCGGCGACAAAGGCTCGCTGACGTTCGACTGGAACACGCCAATCCCCGATCCCGAAACCAATTCCGTGTACGCCGAGGCGTTGACCAGCGTCTTGAACATCCGCATGACCGATCACATCCGCGAAGAACTCGGTGCTTCCTACGGACCATCGGCCGTCGTCTCGATCAGCTCCGAGCCGGATCAACTTGTGGAGACCTATCTCAACGTCACGGGCGATCCGACGACCCTTCCCGAGATCTCCACGATCGTGATCGCCGACCTCGAGTCGCTGCGAACTGACGGGCCGACGCCCGACGAGTTCAACGCTGCGATCGCAGAGCTGACCGAGACGTACCAATACTTCAACAACCAGACGATCGGCGATGTGCTCGCCAAAGCACCCAATCAGCCCGAGATGCTGACCCGGTTCAACAACCGCAGCAACGTCTTGGCCGACATCACGCAGGACGCATTGCACAGCTTCATCACCGACGTGATACCGCTCGATCGGTACATCGAGGTCCGGACCGTTCCTGCCTGACCGATAGCCTCGACTGCCGATGAACCAGATGAAGAACCGCCTGCAAGGCCTGACGCTGCTCGATCGAGCATTTACGGCGATGACCGATGCCGAACTGGAGGCGTTGGTCGACTCGTTGCCCGAGGACCACCGCACGACCCTGGACGAGCTGTGCGGGGCCCGGGAGGGCGGTTTCACCGAGCCGTCGAGCCGCACACTGGCCATGCGGGCCACGGCCGCCCGCGGCCGGTTGAACGGTGGGCTCGAGCAGATCACGACGTTGTTGTGCGACCCGTGCCTTGCGGACTGCATCAAGGCGCTCGGCGACAGTTCCGACAATCCCACTGAGGCCGAGCTGATCGAGGCAGCTCCGGCGCTCGTCGAAACGCACGGCGTCGCCACGGTGCGCCTGATGATGGCCGGCTCGGTTGCGGGCGAGGCCGCCGCCTCGGTCACGCTGACGCGCTTGTTGAAGCATGACGAGACGCTTGCCTTGCCACCCGTCGAGCACGAAGAGGTCACCGTCTTGGCGCCGCCGACGGCAGACGAGGAGATCAAAGCCAAGCGCAAAGCGGCCAAGCTGGCCAAGCAGGCTGACGCCAAGGCACGACGCGAACAGCAGGCCCGGGCTCGCCACGGCGGCTGACCGTCAGTTGATCAGGCGTGGCTGACGCTCGTGGTCGAGCAGCCACGACTTCACGTCGAGACCGGCTGCAAAGCCGGTCAGCTGTCCGCCCGACCCGATCACGCGATGGCACGGCACCACGATGCTCAGCGGATTCTTTCCGTTCGCTGCCCCCACGGCTCGGGCCTTGTTGGGGTCACCGAGCTGCAGGGCCTGCTGCCCGTAGCTGATCGTTCGCCCGTACGGGATCGTTCGCAACACCATCCATGCTGATTGCTGGAACGGCGTTCCATGCGGATCGAGGGGAAGGTCGAAGTCGCGCCGAGTCCCGGCGAAGTACTCCTCCAACTGCGTCACGGCGCACTCGAGCAAGGGCGTGGTTCCCTCGACGAGGTCGGCAACCTCGATCGAGGCGATACGCGCCGCATCTTCGGCGCCCCACAAGATGGCTCGCAGGCCGCGATCGCTGGCGATGAGGCGCAGTTCGCCGACCGGCGAATTCATGGTCGTGACATGAAACATGTTGATCTCCCTTGAAGACTTACAGACTTGCCCAGAGGTGATGCAGGGCGTACGAACGCCATGGTCG
>JANOJI010000051.1:0-14199 GCA_031408175.1 Ilumatobacteraceae bacterium | reverse complement strand
CCCTTCGCCAATGTAGCGCGGTCGATCCCCGCCGGAATCGGCCAGGCGGTGTGGCGAGCCTCCAACTCGAAGCCGACTCCGAGGGCCTCGATCACGTGCGGCCTCAGCAACAGATCGTCCCACTGCTGCTTCATGTCCCGCACCCGCCGCACACTGTCGCGCTGCACGCCAAAGCCGAGGTTGACCCGGCCGCCGGGCAACGGGAAGCTCCACATGTACCCCGGCAGCAGCTCGGGCTCGAACCAGACGATCAATCGTTCGGCAGCCGGGCCGGTCACGTTGCGTGCGTATTGACGGAACGCGTGCCACTCACCGAGGTAGCCGGACTCACCGACGCCGAGTGCCTTGCGTGTCGACGACCACATTCCATCGGCGGCGATGACGTAGCGGGCTTCGATGGATCCGAGCTCGTCGATGTCGACCTCGACCGCCGACGGCGACTGCCGGACCGCATGCACGGCGTGTCCCTGATGCACGGTCGCCCCAGCCTCGATCGCCAGGTCGACCAGAGCGGCATCGAGCTCTCGCCGCGGAGTGGTCGCGGCGAAGATCCCGTCGCCGGGCAAGGGCACGCACACCTCGCGGCCCGAAGGCGAACGCAGCCATGCCGCATCGACCGATTTCCAGTTCGGCACCATCGCCGGGCGGAGCCCGAGGACTTCCAGTTCTCGGAGCGCGAGCGTGGTCAACCCGTCGCCGCAGCATTTGTCACGTGGAAAGACAGCCTTGTCGACAACGACAACCGATCGCCCGGTGCGGGCCAGCAGTATGGCGGCGGTCGCTCCCGCAGGGCCGGCGCCGACGACCACGACGTCAGCTGTCGCCACCACAGTCATCGGGTCAGGCTGCGGGTCGACTGGCAGTCACACATCGACGTCACCTTATGATTCGCGTCGTCCGCTACCTAGCCAAGAGGATTTCCCCAATGAGCAAGCTCTGTGAAGGTCGAATTGTCATCGTGACTGGTGCCGGTCGCGGGATTGGGCGTGAGCATGCGCTCAGCCTGGCCTCGCATAGCGCCAAGGTGGTCGTCAACGACCTCGGCGGCAACATCGACGGCACCGGCGGAGATCTCAGTCCCGCAGAACAGGTGGTGCAGGAGATCAAGGGGATGGGTGGAGAAGCGGTCGCCAACGGCGACAGCGTGTCGTCCTGGGAAGGTGCCCAGCGACTGATCAACACGGCCGTCGAAACGTTCGGCGATCTGCATGCCGTCATCAACAACGCCGGCATCCTCCGCGATCGGATGTTGACCAACATGACCGAGGAGGAGTGGGATGCCGTCATCAACGTGCATCTCAAGGGCACATTCGCTCCGAGTCGTTGGGCTGCCGCGTACTGGCGGGAGCAGGCCAAGGCCGGCAAGCCGGTCGATGGCCGGATCATCAACACCACCTCTGTCAGCGGCATCTATGGCAACCCTGGCCAGACAAACTACGGCGCAGCCAAGGCCGGCATCGCCGCCTTCACCAACATCGCCGCGCTCGAGTTGGCTCGCTACGGCGTCACCGTCAATGCAGTGGCGCCCGTCGCGCTGACCCGAATGACCGAAGGGCTCGGCCCGGCACCGGAGACCGATGAGGAGCGAGAGATGCGCTCGCCGCGGTGGATCGCCCCGATCGTCACCTGGCTGGCATCGGCAGAGTCGAAGGATGTCACCGGCCGCGTCTTCGAGGCCAGCGGGAACGTCTTGGCAATCGCCGAGGGCTGGGTTCGAGGACCCAAGCAGGCCCCATTGGACGACGCAGCGGCACTGGGCCCGGTCGTGCGCGAACTGTTGTCGAAGGCTCGGCTGAACTCCGGTATGGAAGGCGTGCCCGGTGGTTGGCCGCAGCCGCAGCCGCAGTGACGGACCGCGCTCAGTCGAAGCGCGCCAGGCCGTGATCAATCACGGCTCGATCGCCGACCGAGGTTGTGAACACCGCGGCTCCGTCCCCGACGTGCCACATGGCCACCGTCAGCGCATCGCCAGGCTGCACCGGTGATGCAAAGCGCGCTTCGACGTGTCGGAATCGGCTCGCGTCACTTCCGCAGAGAGTGTGCAGCAGCGCTCGTCCGGTGAATCCATAGGTGCACAGGCCGTGCAGGATTGGCCGGTCGAACCCACCCATCGCTGCGAACGACGGATCGCTGTGCAACGGATTGCGATCTCCAGAGAGCCGATAGATCAGGGCCTGGTCGGGTGACGTCTGGTACGCGACCTGATGATCCGGAGCGCGATCCGGAGGCACGTTCTGGGGACCGCTCGGCCCTCGATCACCGCCCCAGCCGCCTTCGCCACGGATGAACGCCGACGAGACATTGGTGAACAGCGGCTGACTGTCGGCAAGATCGGTGGCCACGGTCTCGGTGACCACGACGGCTGCTTTGCCTTTGTCGTACATCGCCACGATGCGGCCCTGCAGGCTGGCTGACCCATCGACCGGCAGCGGCTTGTGCAGTGTGATGGCCTGCTGTCCGTGCACGAGCAATGCCGGATTGAACGTGCCGATGTGGCGCAAGACGGCGCCGGCACCCCAGCCGACCACAACTGCGAACGTCGGGAACACCTGTTGGTCGACTCCGTTGGTGTTCTCCGTGGTGTACACGAGTTCGCTGGTGCCGGCACCGATGCCGACTGCGTACAGCAACGCATCCTTGCTGGTCCATGACGTCTCGTAGGCCTCGCCGACCGTGCCGACGGCATCCGGATTCAGTGGCATCGAACTCTCCCCGCACTCGTGGTACGGGTCTCGTTCTAGTCGATTGCCGTATCCGCCATGACGACGGAGATGTCGACGACCAGGGTGTGGCTGTCGTGCTCGCGTACCGCATGACGGGCCCGGTCGGCCAGCCTGCTAATGGTCTGCGCATCTGAAGATGTGGGTACGGAAATGGTGGCGTGTACGCGCTGATGTTCGCGCATGACGACGATGTCCTTGACGGAATGGCCGAGCTCGCGACGTACCGCGGCCACATAGCCGGCTTCTACTTCTCGCCTGGCGACGGCGGCAGCGATCTCCGTGCTGGCTCCTGGGCCGAACTCGTCACCGGGATACAGCGTCACCAGCGGCACACGATGCTGCAGGGCACACACGGAGCCCATCTCGTTGAGGCTCGGAGCCGAATCGCGCTCACGTGCCAGAATCGCTACGTCGATGTTTCCTGTCATCGGGCAGGCCTGGTTCGACTCCACGCCCCGGCAGGGCCCGCCATGGGAGTCGTTGCACGAGATCACTTCGTGACCGTCGCGTGCCAACCGCTGTTGCAGCGATGTGGCGATCCCCGGCGACGATTCGATCAGTAGTACATCCATGCTGTCAGTACAATGGTCAAACACCGTCAGCTCCAGGGTCCTTCGTCCCGGACTGCCCGCCGTCCGGACCTCGTGGCTGCGTTTCAGCGGATGGGTGGCGCCGGGAGCGTGGCGCGCAGCTCCGACACGGCATCGGCCAAGGTGACGTCGCGGCGATCACCCGAACGACGATCCTTGACTTCCACCAGTCCGTCGACCAGGCCACGACCGACCACGACGATCGTTGGGACCCCGATGAGCTCGGCGTCGTTGAACTTGACGCCCGGAGACACACCGATCCGGTCATCGAGCAGTACCCGTAGACCCGCTGCCTCGCACGCTGCGGCCAACTGCTCTGCGGCCGGCAGTTGCGGATCGCCGGCTTTCCCGGTGGCGACGATGTGGACATCGGCCGGTGCAACCTCGTGTGGCCAGATCAGGCCCTTGTCGTCGCAGTTCATCTCGGCGATCGCGGCGACCGCTCTCGAGACCCCGATGCCGTAGGAACCCATCGTCACGACCTGCTGTTTGCCGTTCTGGTCGAGCACATTGAGGCCGAGGGCGGTGGCGTACTTGCGGCCGAGCTGGAAGATGTGGCCGATCTCGATGCCCCTGGCGATCTCGAGCGCTGACTGGCACACCGGGCACGGGTCGCCATCGACCACTTCGGCGGCCTCGACGGTGCCATCGGCCGTGAAGTCGCGGCCTGCGGTGAGGTACAGGACGTGCCGACCCGGCTGATCGGCGCCGGTGACCCACTGCGTGCCGTCGACGATCCGAGGGTCGAGGAGATAGCGGATGCCCGAAGACTTGTCGCTGCCCAGTGCTCCGGGGCCGATGTAGCCCTTGATCAGGTTCTTGTTGGCGGCAAAGTCGATTTCGTCGAACGCGCCGATCTCCGCAGGACCGAGCTGAGCCTCTAAGCGCTTCAGGTCGACCTCTCGATCCCCCGGTACGCCGACAGCCAAGGGCTCGACACGTCCATCGGGGTGGCGAAGCTTGACAATGACGTTCTTGAGAGTGTCGGACGCAGTCCAAGCGCGATCGGGACGCCGCAGGTCGTCGCGACTGTTGATGTGATCGACGAGCGTCTGGATCGTCGGTGTGTCGGGAGTGTCTGCAACATGTGCAGGGTGCGCGGCGTCGTAGGGAATGGGAGCGGGTACGGCGACCTGAACCGCCTCGGTGTTGGCGGCATAGTCGCAGTTGGTGCAGCGCACGTACGAGTCTTCCCCGACCTCCATCGGAGCAAGGAACTCTTCGCTGGCCGAACCGCCCATCGCCCCGCTCATGGCCGACACAATCACGTAGGGCAGGCCGAGGCGGTCGAATGTGCGTTGGTAGGCGACGCGGTGACGCTGATAGCTGACGTCCAAGCCCTCGTCGGTGAGGTCGAAGCTGTACGAGTCCTTCATCACGAACTCGCGACCGCGCAACAGGCCGGCACGGGGGCGGGCCTCGTCGCGGAACTTGGTCTGGATCTGGTAGATCACCAGCGGGAGGTCCTTGTAGCTGCTGTACAGGTCTTTCACGAGCAGCGTGAAGAGCTCCTCGTGGGTCGGTGCCAGCAGGAGATCGGCGCCCTTACGGTCCTTCAGGCGAAACAGGTTGTCGCCGTAGTCGGTCCAGCGGCCCGACAGCTCGTACGGTTCGCGGGGCAACAGCGCGGGAAAGTGAACCTCTTGAAAGCCGGCCCCGTCCATCTCCTCGCGCACGACTCGCTCGACGTTGCGATACACGATCCACCCGAGCGGCAGCCAGGTGAACCCCCCGGGCGCGGCGCGGCGAATGTACCCGGCACGCACGAGGAGCCGGTGGCTGGCAACTTCGGCGTCGGCAGGATCCTCGCGCAGGGTACGCAGGAACATTGTCGACATTCGGAGCACAGCGATTACCTCGGTTTGGAGACGTGGGGCGGGTAGAGGTGGGCGTGAGGGGTTACAGGCAGCGGCGAAACACTACCCGCCAGCCGATATACTCGATCGGTCTTTGAAGTTCGATGAACCGAAGGCGTGGGCTCCTCGGGGTCCACGCCTTCTTTACTGATAGGCCCGATGTCGGGCCGCACGCAAGCCTGCGAGAGCAGCGAGAGAGACAGGAAAGGAGGCGAGATGAGTGACACCAACACGTTGAAGAAGGTCGAGCGTTTGATCGCTCCCATCGTCTCTGACCTGCATCTGGAGCTGTACGACCTCGAGTTTCGGGGTGGCACGCTGCGCGTCACCATCGACCGTCCGGCCGAGGTCGACCAATCCCTCGACCTCGAGGCCATCGCGCTGGCGTCACGCCTGATCGGACGCGAGCTCGACCACGAGGATCCGATGGGCGGGCACTACACGCTCGAGGTCACCAGCCCGGGTCTGGAGCGCAGCTTGCGCGTCCCGAACCATTTCCAACGCTCACTCGGCAAGATGGTGGCCCTGCGCATGCGCGACATCGTCACGCCGGAAGGTGAGCGCAGCGAGCGCCGCTTGCAGGGCGTGCTGATCTCGGCCGACGAGCATGCAGTCACCATCCAGCTCAACGACGCCGCGCAGACCGAGCGCACGGTGCCCTACGACAAGATCGACCGCGCCAAGACCGTGTTCGAGTGGGGCCCCGCACCAAAGCCAGGCAAAGCACCGGCGGCGACGAAGAAGAAGAAGGCCCCAGAAACAAGTCGCGAGCGGCGCGCTGAGAAGCGCAGCGGCATGCAAGCAGGAGGAGCACAGTCATGAGTGGTCTCGACATGTCAGAAGCCGTGCGGATGTTGGCGAATGAGAAGAACATCTCTGTCGACACGTTGCTGCAGGTGATGGTCGATGCTTTGGCAACTGCCTACAAGCGTCGCCCGACCGCTGCCGAAGAAGTCACGGTCGACGTCAATCCCGACACGATGGAGTTCACCTTCACCGCGTACGACATCGACGAAGACGGCAACTGGGTCAACGAGCGCGACGACACACCGAAGAAGGAAGAGATGGGCCGAATCGCTGCCACGACCTTCCGACAGGTGATGAGTCAGAAGATTCGCGAGGCCGAGCGCGATCGCAAGTTCGAGGAGTACGCAAACCGCGAAGGCGACATCGTCACCGGCATCATCCAGCAGACCGATCAGCGCTACACCCTGCTCGACCTCGGTCGGGTCGAGTCATTGCTGCCGCAGGCCGAGCAGGTGCCGTTCGAGCGCCCCGTGCCCGGCGATCGCGTCAAGGCCTACATCGTCGAAGTTCGCAAGACCGCCAAGGGCCCGCAGATCGTGGTCAGTCGTACCCATCCGGGCCTGATCAAGCGCCTGTTCGAGCTCGAGGTGCCAGAGATCGCCGACGGGATCGTCGAGATCAAGGCCTGTGCCCGCGAGCCAGGGCATCGCACCAAGATCGCCGTGTGGAGCAACGACCACAACGTCGACCCGGTCGGCGCATGCGTGGGTGCGCGCGGCGGACGGGTCCGCATGGTCGTCAACGAACTACGCGGCGAAAAGATCGACATCGTGCCATTCAGCGAAGACTTCGCCGACTATGTCGCCAAGGCGCTGTCACCGGCGAAGGTCAAAGAGGTCATCATCAGCGACGACGGCACCCAGGCCGATGTGATCGTTCCGGATCATCAGCTCAGCCTGGCGATCGGCAAGGAGGGCCAGAATGCCCGCCTCGCCGCTCGGCTCACCGGCGTGCGTATCGACATCCGCGGTGAGACTCAGGTCCCCGAGGGTGAATACGCCGACGCAGACTACGAAGAGGGCGAGTGGGTGGCCAACGCCGAAACCGGCGAGATGGAATGGCACGCCGCTGACGGCAGTGTGATGACTCAGGATCAATGGAATGCGCAGGCAGCGGGCGATGCCCCTGTCGACGCAGCCGACGTCGAGGCCGTCGAGGCAACCGACGCGGCACCGGTTGAGGTACCAGCAACACAAGGAGACGGTGACAACGCAACAGAATGATCCGCGCCCGAATCAAGGCGTCTCAGCTCCCGTCCGGATGTGCATCGGATGTCGTAGCCATCGCCCCCAATCGCAGCTGGTGCGCTGCACGTTGGGGATGGATGGTCCGACCGTCGATCGCACGTCTCCGGGCCGTGGCGCTTGGCTGTGTTCGACAGATTGTTTCGACACTGCCGTGCGACGCAAGGCATTTACCCGCGCCTTTCGGCGCGACGTGCCGAGTTCCACACTCGATGCGTTGCGGATTCCATTCGAAAGCGTTATCACCAACATGAAAGAATCAACGGCTGCCGGAACAAACTCCGGCACGCCGATGCCAACGAAAGGCTGAACTGGTTTTGGCGAAAAACATGCGCGTGCACGAGCTCGCCAAGAAGCTCGGAATGACCAACGCCGAAATGATGGCGCTGTGCGACACAATGGGTGTGGGTGTGAAGACGCACTCGAGCACCCTCATCGAGGCACAGGCTGATCGGCTTGAACGTCGCGCGGTTCGTGATGGATTGACTCGTGAGGAGCAGCCGGAAGAGGTCAAGGCGGTCAAGAAGGCTGCGGCCAAGAAGGCAGCGGCGGCGCAGGCTGTCGAACCCTCCGACGCTTCCCCCGACGCTGCCCCGGTGAAGAAGGCTGCCGCCAAGAAGGCAGCACCCGCGGTCGTCGAGGCCGAACCCAAGCCCGAGCCGGTCGTGCCTCCAGTGGCCCCAGTCGTGGAGGTCGCGCCCGTTGCGACGCCCACACCTGAACCTGCACCGGTGCCGGTCGCTGTGGTCGAACCAGAACCGCCCGTCGAGGTCAAAGCGCCCGCCGCCCAGACGACCCCTCACGACGACGAAGAGCCTCGGCGTATCACCAGCAGCCGTCCCGTGCCCGGCGAGAGCCGCCCAGTGGCTCCTGCAGCGGCGATCACTCCGATCACCCCGATGGCCCCTGCAGCCCCGGTGGCTCATGCCGCTCCCGTTGTTCCTGTTGCTGCTCGGCCGTTGCCTTCGGAGGGTCGTCCAGCAGCCCGCCCCGCGGCCCCGGCGGCCGCCGCTCCTGCCGCCAGCCCTCGTCCCGCTGGCTCGCCGCCAGCGCGGCCTGCTGCATCGCCCGGCAGGTCGATCCCGCCGCCAGGTGGTGGTCGTCCGATGTCGTCGTCCGGTCGTCCGATTCCACCGCCTCCCGGTGGCCTTCGCCCAACCGCTCCCACCGGTGCACGCGCTGCGGGCCTCAGTGGTCCGCGCCCAGGTGGCGGTTTCACTGCTCGCCCGGGCGGGCCTGGCGGTCCGCGAACGGGCACGGGTGGTCCGCGACCAGCCGGCCCCGGCGGTGCACGTCCCGGTGGATTTGGCGCACAGCGCCCTGGCGGCGGCTTCGGGGGCCCGCGTCCTGGTCCCGGTGGTCCCGGTGGTCCCGGCGGCGGCCCTGGTGGGGGTCCCGGCGGTCCGCGTCCCGGTGGCGGCGGCCCGCGTCCCAACGGTCAGCGCCGCGCTCCTCGCAAGAAGAGTCGTGCTCGTCGTCGTCGTGACTTCGACGATATGCAGCCGTCGTACAACTCCAACTACACGGCCACCAACGCCCCTGTCCCTGAGGGAACCATCATCGTCGAGCGTGGCGTTTCGGCACAGGAGTTCGCTCCCAAGCTGAACCGCACGGCGGCCGACGTCATCCGCTTCCTCCTGCAGAACGGCGAGATGGTGACCGCCACCATGACCTTGACCGACGAGCAGATGGAACTGTTCGCGCTCGAGGTCGGCGCCGAGGTGCTGTTGGTCGAGCCCGGCCAGCAAGAAGAGCTCGAACTGCAAGCGATGTTCGACGACAGCGACGACGACGACGAGAGCCTGCAGGCGCCGCGCGCCCCGGTGATCACCGTCATGGGCCACGTCGACCACGGCAAGACCACCCTGCTCGACCGCATCCGCCACGCCAACGTCGTCGCCGGCGAGGCCGGCGGCATCACCCAGCACATCGGCGCCTACATGGTCGACCGTGACGGCGGCAAGGTCACATTCATCGACACACCCGGCCACGCAGCGTTCACCAAGATGCGCGCCCGCGGAGCCCAGGTCACAGACATCGTCGTGCTGGTCGTTGCCGCGGACGACGGCGTCATGCCGCAGACGGTCGAGGCGATCAATCACGCCAAGGCCGCCGACGTGCCGATCGTCGTCGCTGTCAACAAGATCGACAAAGACAACGCCGACCCCGGCCGCGTGCTCACCCAGCTCGCCGAGTACGAACTGGTACCCGAGTCGTGGGGTGGCGACACCATCGTCGTCGAGATGTCGGCGCAGCAGAATGTGGGTGTCGACGAGTTACTCGACCAGTTGCTGGCCGTCGCCGAACTCGAGGAGCTGACCGCGAATCCTGCCGGAAGGGCCAAGGGCATCGTGCTCGAGGCCAATCTCGACACAGGCCGTGGGCCAGTCGCCACTGTGTTGGTCGACAAGGGCACGCTGAAGGTCGGCGACCCCATCGTCGCCGGCGGAGCGTGGGGTCGAGTTCGGGCGATGATCGACGACAAAGGTCAGCAGATCAAAGAGGCCGGTCCCTCGACGCCGGTGCAGGTGTTGGGTCTGCAAAGCGTGCCCAACGCTGGCGACGAGTTCCGTGCCGCCGACAACGAGAAGACCGCCAAGACCGTCGGTGAAGCTCGCGAACAGCGCCAACGGTTGAAGGCCCAACGCGGCGACGCTCGCGTGCAGAAGGGCGTGAAGCTCGAAGACATCTTCAGCCAGATCCAAGCCGGCGAGGTCGCCACGCTGAACATCGTGTTGAAGGCCGACGTCCAAGGCTCGTTGGAGGCCGTGACCGAGTCGCTACGCCGACTCGAGCGCGACGAGGTCAAGTTGGCGTTCGTGCACCGTGCGGTCGGCGGTATCACCGAGAACGACATCAGTCTGGCTTCGACGACAAACGCAACGCTGATCGGCTTCAACGTGCGCCCCGATCGCAAGGCCCGCGACATGGCCGAGGCCGAACACGTCGAGGTGCGTACCTACGAGATCATCTACAAGCTGCTCGAAGACATCGAGAAGGCAATGGTCGGCATGCTCGCACCCGAGTTCGAAGAGGTGGTCACCGGCGAAGCCGAGGTCCGCGAGATCTTCCGTGTGCCTCGCATCGGCGCCATTGCGGGTTGCCTTGTTCGCAGCGGCCAGATCACCCGTGGCTCGAAGGTGCGCTTCCTTCGCGACGGCACGATCATCTGGAAGGGTGCGATCCAGTCGCTCAAGCGATTCAAGGAAGATGCACGCGAGGTCCGCGAGGGCTTCGAGTGTGGTGTTGGTCTCAGCGACTTCCAAGACCTCAAGCCCGGCGACCTGATCGAGACGTTCGAGGAGCGAGAAGTAGCCCGCGTCTAGGGCGCCGATAGCCTCGGCGGTATGGCCGATCTCGAGTTCTTCTTCGATCCGATTTGCCCATGGGCTTGGATCACCTCTCGCTGGGTCACCGAGGCGCAGCAGTTGCGCGACTACGAGGTTGTCTGGCGGTTCATCTCGTTGAAGATGATCAACGAACATCGTGTCGAGGATTGGTACACACCCGAGTATCGGGCCGGTCACATGGCCGGGTTGTACACCCACCGCGTCTGCGACGAGGTGCGTCTACGCCATGGGAACGCCGAGGTAGCCGCGCTCTACACCGCTCTAGGAACTGCGTTCCACAACGACAACCGACGCCCCGACATCTCCGCTGATCCCGTCACGTTCATGAAGGAGATGCTGCAGTCGATCGGTCTGCCCGCCGAATTTGCATCTCATGCACTCGACGACTCGCACGACGCCTACATCCGCGCCGACACCGATCTTGCCTTCGAACGCACGGGGAAGGATGTCGGCACGCCGATCCTGACCTTCCATCCGGGACAGCCCGACGAGGCGAGTTTCTTCGGACCTGTCATTGCGTCGATTCCTCGGGGCGCGGCCGCCCTGAAGCTGTGGGATGCAATCGAGATCGTGGCCACGACCAGCGGAATGGCCGAGCTCAAGCGCTCGAACCGTGCAAAGCCGGTCTTCGACTGAGTCGCCTCTCGATAGGGTGGGTGCCATGTTTGTGCTGGCCCTGGAAGTCGACCTGCACATCGGCCACGCCCAGTCATTGAAGGACAAGCGCGGCGTGATTCGCTCGATCGTGGATGGGGCACGTCACCGCTATCACGTCGCCGCGGCTGAAGTCGGCGACGAAAATCTGTGGCAACGTGCCCAGCTCGGATTTGCCGCGGTGAGCAACAGTCAACACCACACGACCGAAGTCATCGACCAGGTGAGTCGCTTCGTATGGTCATTCCCCGAGATCTCAGTACTCGACGAGACTCGGACCTGGTTGTCGTGACAAGCGCACTACGGAGGAACTCATGAGCAGGCCACGACGTGCGGCCGCACCAACCCAACATCGCTATCCGCGTACGGCGCGCCTCAACCAGTCGTTACGCGAAGTGATCGCTGAGGCTCTGACGCGCATCGATGACGAACGACTCGACATGGTCACGATCACCTCGATCGATGTCGACTCAGAGATGAATCGAGCGATCGTCTATTTCGATTCGTTGCTCGGAGAAGACGGCGATGCCGACATCCTGGCCGCGCTGGCCAGTCACCGCGTTCGCTTGCAGTCGTCGGTCGGACGCGAGGTGCGTGCCAAGAAGACTCCGATCCTGTCGTTCAGGCCCGACGAGACGATTCGCGCTGCAGAGCGCATCGAGCGGATCCTGCACGACAAGGCGACGATGCCCGAGCGGCCGCCCGAGCCCGACGTCGATGGCGCGTCGTAAACCGCCGACCACGCACGGGTTGGCCGTGGTCGACAAGCCGGCGGGGGTCACCAGTCATGATGTCGTCGGCATGCTGCGCAAGCGATTCGACGAGCGGCAGGTCGGTCACGCGGGAACCCTCGATCCGGATGCCACCGGCGTGCTGTTGGTCGGCGTCGGCAAGGCCACACGCCTCTTGCGGTTTCTGACAGCGCTCGGCAAGACGTACACGGCCGATGTCGTGCTGGGTACCGCGACCTCGACACTTGATTCGAGTGGCGAGGTCACCGGCACGTTCGACATGTCGGCGGTCACGATCGACATGGCTCGTGCGGCTGCAGCCGCACATCTCACCGGGCCGATCATGCAGATTCCTCCGATGGTCAGTGCTCTGCACGTTGACGGCAAACGCCTGCACGAACTGGCCCGTGAGGGCATCGAGGTCGAGCGGCAGCCGAGGCCGGTCACCGTCCACTCGTTCAGCGTCACCGCCACCGCTGACGCGTCCGTTCTCAGGATCGAGGTGCGGTGCTCGGCCGGCACATACATCCGCTCGTTGGCCGACGATCTCGGCCGTCTGCTGGGCGGTGGTGCGCACTTGCGCAATCTGCGGCGCACCGCGGTCGGGAGCTTTGGCGAGGCCGAAGCGCGTCCGCCCGACGAGTGCGAGTTGATGTTGCCCGTCGAAGCGTTGCGCGACTACCCGCGTGTGACGGTCGACGGCGTCGCTGCGGACATGGTCCGGCATGGCCGGGTGCTCGATCGGTTCGCCGGCGATGGACCGTGGGCCGTTGTCGACGAGCAAGGAGCGCTGTTGGCCGTCTACGAGTCGTTCGGCGCTGCGGTCAAGCCTGCAGTCGTCATTGCCTGAGCGAGTTCGTGCCGCATGCACGACGGGGATAGCGTCGCAGGTTGTGCAGCTCGTCACGAACCTCGACACCCCTCCTTGGAGGGGTGAGCGCACGGTCTTGACCATCGGAGCGTACGACGGCGTGCATCTCGGTCATCGGGCGATCATCGAAGCTGTTCGCCAACTCGCAACTGCATCGGGGGCGCGCTCGGCGGTGATGACCTTCGATCGCCATCCAGCGTCAGTGGTTCGTCCCGAATCGGCACCGAAGCTGCTGACCGACGTCGACCAGAAGCTGGAGCTGCTGGAAGCGACCGGTATCGACGCGACCATCGTGGTTCACTTCGACGAGGCCCAGTCACGCGAGGATCCGGCTCACTTTGTTCGGCGGGTGCTGATCGATTGCCTCGAAACGTCGATTGTCGTCGTCGGCGAAGATTTCCATTTCGGCCGTGGTCGAGAGGGCAATGTCGAACTGCTGCGCAAGCTTGGGGTCGAGGGCAACTTCGAGGTACATCCGTTGGAGCTCGTGCAACGTACCGATGGGGTCGACGAATCGATCAGCTCAACAGCGATTCGGCGTGCGCTCGCCGGTGGCCAGGTCGAGCTCGCCGCCGATCTGCTCGGGCGCCCGTTCGAGGCCCGGGGCGTCGTGGTCGTCGGTGATCAGCGCGGGCGGCTGCTCGGCTTCCCGACCGCAAATGTCGAGGTGCCGAATGCGGTCTGCGTGCCGGCCGACGGCGTGTATGCCGGTTGGTACGAACGGCCCAGCGGCGACATTCACCAATGCGCGCTCAACCTTGGCCGGCGACCCACGTTCTACGAGCATGCCGATCATTCGCTGCTCGAGGCCCACTTGCTCGATTTCGAGGGCGACCTGTACGGCGAGCGGGCGGAAGTGCGCTTCACCCACTTCCTGAGGAGCGAGCGAAAGTTCAACGGCGTCGACGCCCTGATCACCCAGCTGAAGCACGATGTCGAGCACGCCCGCGGTGTGCTCGACGCCCAGTAAGGCTCTAGGTCGAAGGCCAGATCACCTTGGCGCTGTCGTCGTACAGCCCTTGGACCAGGGTGAGATTGACGACCGTGGTGATGTCGGGCACCTGACCATCGAACAAGCCGACTTCTGCGTAGGTGTTGACCTCTTGCTCGAGCAGGATGATGTCGGGCACGCCGATCGGCAGATCACTGGCGGTCGAGTCGGTGATCAGCTTCGTCTCGACTGCCCACCGGGTGATCTCGCCCTCCGGTGACAAGAAGAGGGCGTTGCCGTTGGCATTGATCATGTCAACGGCGATGTCGGCCGCTGCCTTCGGGTCCGCCAATGCGTCGGCGAGGCCCTTCATCGCAGCCCGCATGAAGTCTTCGGCGGCCGTGGGAAAGTCACTGAGGAAGGTCGAGTTGGTGTACAGCAC
>JANOJI010000036.1:0-8639 GCA_031408175.1 Ilumatobacteraceae bacterium | reverse complement strand
TGGGGCCCGTGGCCCGCTATCTCGGCCCGTGGGTTCCCGACGAGGAACTGCTGTGGCAGGATCCCGTCACCGCTGTCACACACGAGCTGATCGGCGATGCAGATATCGCCGCGCTCAAGGGCAAGATCCTCGGCTCTGCGCCGGCAACAAGATACCCAACTTCAAAGAGACGCAGAACTACGTGAAGACGGTGATGCAGCTCTACACGCTGCTCAAGCCGTCAGCCCACTCGGCCCACGCGGCCGGCCTGCTTCGCCGCCTGCTCAACGGCCGCGCAGCCGCCCAACACGATCAGGTCAGCCAGCGAGACGGCCTTGCCGCCCGACTGGGAACCGTTGAACTCGTGCTGGATGCCTTCGAGGGCCGCCACCACCCGCGACACGCCGGAGGTGACGTTGACGTCCCACTCGGCTTGCGGCGAGAGGCGGATCCGCGATCCGTTCGCCCCACCGCGCTTGTCGGTGTCACGGTAGGTCGACGCCGACGCCCACGCGGTCGACACCAGCTGGGAGATGGTCAGCCCAGAGCCGAGGATCTTGCCCTTGAGCGCGGCGATGTCTGCATCGCCGATCAGCTCGTGTGTGACAGCGGGGACGGGATCCTGCCACAGCAGTTCCTCGTCGGGAACCCACGGGCCGAGATAGCGGGCCACGGGCCCCATGTCACGGTGCAGCAGCTTGTACCACGCCCGCGCGAACGCGTCGGCGAGTTGATCGGGGTTCTCGAAGAACCGCTTCGAGATCTCCTTGTAGACCGGATCGGTGATCAACGCGATGTCGGTGGTCGCCATGATCGGCGCGTGGCTCTTCCCGGGGTCGTGCGCATCCGGCACGGTGCCTTTCGCCTCGGGGTTCTTGGGGGTCCACTGTTGCGCACCGGCCGGGCTCTTCGTCAGCTCCCACTCGTACGCAAACAGATTCTCGAAGAAGCCATTGTCCCAACGAATCGGGTTGTTGGTCCACGCACCCTCCAGCCCACTGGAGATCGTGTCACCACCCTTGCCGGTACCGAAGCTGCCCTTCCAGCCGAATCCCTGCTCGTCGATGCCCGCACCCTCAGGCTCGGGACCCACATACTTGTCGGGATCGGCAGCGCCATGGGTCTTGCCGAAGGTGTGACCGCCGGCGATGAGAGCAACCGTCTCCTCGTCATTCATCGCCATCCGGAGGAACGTCTCACGGATGTCGCGGGCTGAAGCCATGGGGTCCGGGTTGCCGTTCGGGCCCTCGGGATTGACGTAGATGAGACCCATCTGCACGGCGCCGAGCGGATTCGCAAGCTCGCGGTCGCCGCTGTATCGCTGATCGTCGAGCCACACCCGCTCCGGACCCCAATAGACGTCCTCCTCGGCCGCCCAGATGTCGGGACGGCCGCCGCCGAAACCGAACGTCTTGAGGCCCATCGTCTCCAGGGCGCGGTTGCCGGCGAAGATCAGCAGGTCTGCCCACGAGATCTTGCGGCCGTACTTCTGCTTGATCGGCCACAGCAGACGGCGGGCCTTGTCGAGGTTGACGTTGTCGGGCCAGCTGTTGAGTGGGGCAAAGCGCTGTGCGCCGCTGCAGCCGCCACCACGGCCGTCGGCGACGCGGTAGGTGCCGGCAGCGTGCCACGTCATCCGGATGAAGAACGGTCCGTAGTGTCCGTAGTCGGCGGGCCACCAGTCCTGAGACTGCGTCATCAGCGCATCGACGTCGTTCGCCAGGGCGTCGAAGTCGAGGCTGTTGAACTCCTTGGCGTAGTCGAAGTCCTCACCCATCGGATCGGCCTGAGGGTGGTTCTGGCGCAAGATCCTGAGGTTCAAACTCTCGGGCCACCAGTGCTGGTTCGCCGTGATCCCAACAGCGAGTTGCTCGCGGCTCATCACCGGGCACGTCGCTGTCGACGGCTCGTCGCTGGTGGTCACAGTGCCGTGCTCTTCGTTGCTCATTTTCGCTCCTCGATTGATGATGTTGCTGACTTCGAACTGTGAATGCTCGCAACTTGCGTGCCTTCGGTTGCCTCTCGACATGTGGGACAGCGGCCCCAGTAGATGACCTCGGCCTCGTCGATTTCATAACCCGCGTCGTCGGTCGCAGTCAAGCACGGCGTGGCACCGACAGCGCAGTCCACATCGACCATGCGGCCACAAGCGCGACAGATCACGTGGTGATGGTTGTCGCCCACCCGATCCTCGTAGCGCGCTGGGGACCCCGAAGGCTGGATGCGCCGGAGCAGGCCCATGTCGGCCAAGACGCCGACGGAGTCGTACACCGCGCGGCGCGAGATAACACCAATGTCGGCCCTGACGACCTCGACCACATCTTCCGCCGTGAGGTGAGGTCGGCCCGAGACCGCCCGCAGGACGGCCAAGCGCTGAGCCGTGACCTTGAAACCTCGTTGCCGAAGGAGCTCAGCAGGGTCGACCGACATGTCGCTCACACTAGGTGCAAATTACTAAACGATGCAAACTCGGAAGCCCGTCCACTCCGACCAGGATCGAAAGTGAGCACGGAGAGCGACAGAGTGCCCTGTTCTCGCGCGGACAGCGCGAGGACAATAGAGCTATCAACGAACCGAGAGCGAAGGTTCCGTTGCAGCCTTTTTCTCCGCGGCGTTTCAGGGTGCGCGACATTCCGTTCCGCGGCACTTCGTGACGAACGGTTCCTTGGCTCTCACGAGACAAGGAGAACCGAAATGTCAGTACTCGAATCGCCACCAGCGGCGCCACCCATCGTCATCACGCACGAGTTGTCGATCACCGGCAGGCAAGCGGAGACGTTGTGGGAGGCATACCGCATCAACTTCGAGCCCCTCGCAGAGCTCGCCGTGCTACAACACTTGTATTCGCGAGATGAGGTGCTCGCCGAGTTCCGCAACCCACGCATCACCAAGGTCGTCGGTTGGCAGGACGGCCATCCCGTCGGCTTGGCGATGGTCACCAACAGCTTGGAGGACGTGCCGCAGATCTCTCCTGCGTTCCTGCGCTCCAGGTACCCGGAACACGCGGCGCGGAACGCCATCTACGTGGGGATCGTCGTGATGGTGGCGCCCGGATCGCGTCGCCTCACACTCTTCGGACGTCTGTCCACCGAGGTGTGGCAGATCGTCGCCATGGTGGGTGGCGTGCTGGTCTACGACGTATGCGACTTCAATCGCGTGACGTTCGACTCTGAAAAGCATGCGCAGAGGATCGCCGACCACTTCCCCCATTCGGAGGTGCAGATCCTCGACCGCCAGACCTGGTACGTCGCTGATCTGCCGGAACCGATTCCTGCGTATCCGCGGGTGTAGCTCCGACGTTCAAGTTCAGGGCACGCGGTCCACCAGGACCGCGTGCTCGGCGACTCCCAATCGGTGGAGGGTCGACGGCACTTCGTCGAATGGCACCGCAGTCGAGAACAGGTAGCCCTGTGCCTCGGTGCAGCCGAGCTCGAACAATCGACTCGCCTGGTCATGTGTCTCGACGCCCTCGGCGATCGTGGCCAATTCGAGTGCGGACGCCATCGCGAGGATCGCGGCCACCAGGGACGAGTCGCTCTGGTGATGACCGAGCCCCGACACGAAGGAGCGGTCGATCTTGACGCCCGACACCGGGAACCGCTTGAGAGTCGACAACGAGGAGAAGCCGGTGCCGAAGTCGTCGACCGAGAGTCGGACACCGAGCGATCGCAGGCCGACCAACACACCAGCGGTCGAGACCGAGTCCTCCATCATCACGTTCTCGGTGATCTCCAGCCACAGCGCGTCTCCGGGGAGATCGTGGCGCAGGAGCGTTTCGGCCACCGTGTCGACGATGTCGCTTTCGCGGACCTGCCGGGGCGAGAGGTTGACCGACATGTACAACTGCTCGCCGCCTGGGATCGTGCGACGCCAGTGGGACAGGCTGCGGCATGCTTCGTCGAGCATCAACGCGCCCAGTGGGACGATCAGACCACATTCCTCGGCGACGGCGATGAACTCCGAGGGCTCGATCATCTTCTCGCCGTCGTTCCACCGAGCGAGCGCTTCGAACCCGCTCACGTTTCCGCTCGGCAACTGAACGAGCGGTTGGTAGTGGGCGACGATCTCGCCCGCCGACAATGCCTGACGGATGCATCGCTCCATCTCGACCCGTTTGGCGACGCGCTCCAGCATCGAGACGTCGAACACGGCGACCGCGTTGCGGCCGGCGTCCTTGGCGCGATACATGGCGGTGTCGGCATCGCGGATCAGGGTTGTCGCGTCGTCGAGCTCCGAGCCGTACGAGACGGCGATGCCGATCGATGCTGTGAGGAACACCTCTCCGGCGTCGAACAGGAACGGCGCGCTGAGCACCCGCCTGATCCGATCGGCCAAGGCCGCGGCACCTGAGGCATCGAGGCCAGCGGCGACGATCAGGAACTCGTCGCCCGAGATTCGCCCAACCAGGTCATCGGTGCGCACGGCCTTGCCAATCCGGCTCCCGGCCTGAACCAACAGTTCGTCACCGAGCGCGTGTCCCATCGAGTCGTTGACGAGCTTGAACTGATCGAGGTCGAGGAACATCAGCGCAACGGGCTGACCGGTGCGTTGCGACTCTGTGCGCAATACGTCGAGTTGGGTGACGATCAGGGCGCGGCTGGGCAGGCCGGTGAGATCGTCGTGCGTCGCCTGGTGAGCGAGCTTGCCGGCGAACTCGGCTTGCTCCTTCATCGCGCCTGCGACTCGGAGCATCGCCGACAACGCAAGCACGAGGTAGATCAAGGCCGTCACCGACCGAGCGAGCGAGGCATCACGAATGGCGATGACCGCAATGGGAGCGAACAGCGCGGCCCCGACCGCGATGAGCCGACCTCGACCGATGGAGCGAAGCGGCCGGTGTGCAGGCCGGTCGATGAGGTTTATCGAGGGAAGGAGAGCGGCGGTTCCGATGGTGGCCGGCATCAGCAGATATGGCAGCTCGAGCAGTCGCTCGTTGACGACGATCCAACCAGCATCGCCGAGCGCGAAGAAGACATCGCCAAGCAGCAGAAACGCTGTCCCGACGAGAATCAAGGTGAGTGCAGGCGAGGGCTGCCACGACGAGAACGCCAGTCTGGCCGCCAACACGAGCAGGCACATCGAGATTGCCGGGTAGATCGCAATGGCGATCCGGGCCATGACCCACGCGCCATCGATTCGCAATGTGGGCACGATCAACAACTCGTTGACGAGCAGCAGGGCACCGGCCCCGAGCATGATCCCATCGAGCCGCGCCCCGCTGTCCCCGGGCGCACGGCGCGCCCGCAGCAAGCCGTAGAGGGCGATCGCGAACAGCCCGTAGCCGGGAAGCGCAAACAAATCGGGCAACAACGACCGATTCTCGGTGAGATCGCCCGTCGCTCCAGTGGACTTGCGGACAACCTCCGCGATCGCCCAGAGAACCCCGGTCAGCACCAAGGCCCACCATGGCCACCACACCTTCGTGCGGTTATGTCGGAGGCCGACGTAGGCACACAGGAGGGCGCCGACAATCACCAAAGGGAAGGTGATGCCTTGTAGCACGCCGATTGTGTGCGCAGCGATGACCGCCGAGAACGCGCCGGCCGAGATCCACGGTGTGCGGTCGGATGCCAGACCTGTGTTGCTCATCTCGTCTCGCGCCGTCTCGCGCCATGATGACGACAGCGGTACTCAGCGGGTGCCGAATTCCCATCTGCCGTTTCACCGGAACGCATGCGCGACCCACTCACTCATAGCCCTGCCTGCAACGATGCCGCCAGCGTGGCGTGAGAACAAGGGCACTACGTCCTCACACTGTCACGGGTCATTGCGCGTCGGTCGGCTCGCTGAGCAGGCCGCGGCTCACTGGGATCGTCGAGGCTGACCGCGGCGGGGTGGGCACCGGCTCGACGTCACCCCAGCGGTGCCGTTTCATGCGGGCTGCCAGTGCGTCGACTTCCGGGTTCGTTCGGTTTCGGGGTCCGCCGTGTACCTCCTGCAGCAGACGTTGCGGCGAATCGCCGTCGACGAATCCCAGATACGGACCGCCGTAGTCATAGCCGATCAGCCGTTGCAATCGCTCGGGGTAGGTGCGCGCGATCTCCGGCGGGTTGGCGAGGAACTGGTTCTCCTCCTGTCTCAGCCAGGCAAGCGAGTACTGGAAGGCGAGACCCGTCCGCAGGAGCGAGCGCGACACGTTTGCTCCCCCACCGTGGATCGTGCCGCCGAGGTACACCAGCAGAGAGCCGGCCGGCATCACCGCAGAGACGATCTCGTCGGCCGTCGGATCGCGTTCTTGGGCCCAGCGGTGGCTGCCCGGCACGACGAACGTGGCGCCATTGTCCGCAGTGAAGTCGGTCAGCGCCCACATTGTCGGCATCAACATGGGCGGGCAGGGGTGACGGAACGGATAGAGGTCTGCATCACGGTGCAGCTCTTGTGCCCGTGCACCCGGCAGCAGTTGCATGATGCCCGAGAAGTTGAGCTGATACCGAACGCAATGCGGTTGCAGCACTACATCGGCGAGCGCCATCGACAGCGGATGAACAGCCATATCGCGCGCGGCGGTTGAACGGCGCAGCAGGCCGCCGAGCCGCTTGGTGCGATCACCGAGGAACGCGGTATGGCCGGTCGGCGCGGCATCGATGTCGACGCTCAGCTCGGCCAAGGCACGATCAGTCAGGTCGGGTGCGAGTCGTTCGACGATCACGTAGCCGTCGTCGAGCAACGCTTCGGCGACCGCAGTCGCGGGAGCATCCACACTCACGACGGACATGGCTCGACACTAGTGAACCGCAGCGTCCTGATGGTCTGCCGCAGGGCCCCTGTTCAGGGTCCTCGACACAATTCGCGATGCGCTCGAGAGCAGGTTCAACGCCTATTCGCCCGGAGAGTGACGCTTCGGGTCGAGCACGTGTCCCCGAAGACTTGACGAGCACCACATCATGGCTGCGGCGGATCCTCCCCCACCAGTCCGTCGATGGCCTCGCGGAGAAGGTCGGCGTGGCCGACGTGGCGGGCGTACTCGTCGTGTACATCGACGAGTATTCGCCGAAGGTTGGGCGACTCTCCGTTCCAAACAAACTTCGACGGCTGGTCGAGCCCTCCGTCGGCGATCGCTGGTTGCCACGCGGCCCGCGAGCGGTCCACGGCGGCACTCCAGAGCGCGTAGAGCTCGTCGGG
This sequence comes from Ilumatobacteraceae bacterium, assembly GCA_031408175.1. Lineage (GTDB taxonomy): Bacteria > Actinomycetota > Acidimicrobiia > Acidimicrobiales > Ilumatobacteraceae > JAENVT01. Next base: position 1,538 of record JANOJI010000036.1, on the reverse strand, counting down.
CGTGTCGTCGGCGGCGGACCTCCAAGCCCACTCCCACACCGACATGCCTTCGACGCCCTCCATCTCTTCGACCCCGGCCCACGGTGCACCCATCGGCTCGCCGGTGACGAACTCGGCGGTCTTGGAGTCCTCGACGAGTGCCAGGTGCTTGATCAGTCCGGCCAGTGTCATCGTCGAAGGGGGGAAGGGCTGATGCAGGCCGGCCGCGTCGAGGCCTCCCACCTTCCAGGCGAACTGGGCGCGAGAGCGTTCCAGGGCGAAGAGCAGCATGTCGACCTCGCCGGCCGTCATCGATGGTTCATGAATCACGGTGTTGAGCACGTTGTTCTCGGTCATGCGTTGAACCGTACGATCTATTCCGGATGCTGTACTTCCGGATTGTGCGAAATGTGTGAAGCACGACGCGAACCCCACGGCAAGGGCGCTGCTGGCGTTCGAAGTGCCGCAAGGTAGCCCGCGCTCCTAACGCAGCGGTCGCTATCTGCAGCGTGAACGAATGAATGCTGCGGCGCGTTCAAGAGCTGTGACCGCTTCGGGGAACGAACCCCACATCGGCCACACATGCCACATGCCGCTCATGACCACGAGTTCGACTGAGCCGCCGCTCGCGGCCAGGAGCTCGGCCAACCGTATTGAGTCGTCGCGCCACACCTCGTCGCCACCTGCGAGTAGCAGCATTGGCGGGAGCTCGTGGAGCGCACCGAACACCGGAGACAGCCGTGGGTCGTCGAGCGCCACTGCGTGTCGAATGATGTCCTGCCAATGTTCCAACGCGGCCCTGTTGAGCTGCGGGTCACGTCCATCATCAATGCTGGGCGAGGACAACGTCGCGTCGAATGCACCTGAGAAGGAAATCAATCCAACCGGTAGCGACTCACCCGCGTCGCGCAGCGCGACGAGCGCGCTGACCATCAGTGCCGCGCCGGAGGAATCCGCTCCGAACAGTAAGTGCAGTGCCCGCCCGCTCGACCGGGCGACGAGCGCTCGATACACCGACACAACATCGGCAATGGGGTCGGCAATCTGATGCTCGGGCAACAGGCGGTAGTCCACGAGCAACACATGGCAGTAAGTCGCCAACGCCAGCCGTGAAGCAAACTCGCGATGCGTCACCGATGATCCGGCGATGAGCCCGCCTCCGTGGGCGTACACGATGATCGCCAGGTCTTCGCCAAGACTCGGTGAAACCCATCGGCACGGCACCCCCGCGATCACCTCGCGATGCTCGAGGGCGCCGTCGGCGAGAGCAACGTCCGCTACGGCATCGATCCAGGCCTGCCGATCGGACTCGACCGTCGACTTCGGGTCGAGGACCTCAGCAGTGATCGCCAGCTTGAGCGCAGCGGCCGCCGCGCTCAGCGAGTTGACGGGTGGCATACATGGAGCATGCCGACTCCGTGACGAGATCCCACGTGGCACTGCCGGGATCGCCCTGTAGACATGGTGCAATGACGTCGCACCATTACTCGGCCGTCGTGTTCGACTTCGGCGGAGTGTTGATCAGCCCGATCACTGATCGCATCAGCGAGGTCGCGGCG
>JANOJI010000334.1:0-2275 GCA_031408175.1 Ilumatobacteraceae bacterium | reverse complement strand
TTGGGCATCATCGTCGCCGATGTCGACGAGTCGCTGGGCGCCGTCTTGCGAACCGCCGAGATGGGGCCCGATCGTCCCCTCGCGATCACGCTGATCACGCCACCGGGCAAGGATGCCGATCGGGTGAGAGCGGTCGAACGGTTCGAGACAGCCTGCGGGGAGGCGGCCGAGGGAGCACCCTTGCAGGCGATGGGGTTGAGCCCGACGTTCGACATCGATGGTCACGACGACGGCATCATCACCCGCGACCGAGACGTGAAGGATTCGTCGGCCATATTCTTCGGCGCCAATGTGCGGTAACTTCCGCGTCATGGAGTTCTTCACCGACGTCACCGACCGCATTGCCTACGAAGGCCCCGAGAGCGACAACCCACTGTCGTTCCGCTGGTACGACGCCGAGCGTGTCGTGGCCGGGCGGCGCATGGAGGATCACCTCCGATTCGCTGTCTGCTACTGGCATTCGTTCGCATGGGACGGCCTCGACATCTTCGGCGCCGGCACCCTCGACCGGCCGTGGCATCCATCGTTCGCACCCGGTGGCGACCCGATGGATGCGGCCAAGCAGAAGATGGACGCCGCCTTCGAGTTCTTCGACAAACTCGGCGTGCCGTTCTATTGCTTCCATGACCGCGACATCGCCCCCGAGGGTGCCAGCTTCAAGGAGTCTGCGGCGCAGCTCGACGAGATGGTCGATGTTGCCGCACAGCACCAGCAGCGCACCGGCGTCGAGTTGTTGTGGGGTACGGCCAACCTGTTCTCCAACCCCCGCTTCCAGGCTGGGGCGGCGACCAACCCCGACCCAGAGGTGTTCGCCGTCGCTGCAGGTCAGGTTGCCCACTGTCTCGAGGCCACGCACCGTCTCGGCGGCCACAACTACGTGCTGTGGGGCGGCCGCGAGGGCTACGAGACGCTGCTCAACACCGACATGAAGCGGGAGCTCGACCAACTGGCGCGCTTTCTGACGATGGTCGTCGAGCACAAGCAGCGCATTGGCTTCACCGGTGCGATCCTGCTGGAGCCGAAGCCGTTCGAGCCGACCAAGCACCAGTACGACTACGACGTCGCCGCGGTGCACGCCTTCCTCCAGAAGTACGACCTCGCCGACGAGATCAAGGTCAACATCGAGGTCAACCACGCCACACTGGCCGGCCACGACTTCGCCCACGAGATCGCCTCGGCGGTCAACGCCGGCATCTTCGGTTCGATCGATGCCAACGCCGGCGACGATCGGCTGGGATGGGACGTCGACCGCTTCCCGGTGTCGGTCGAGCAGATGACGTTGGGGATGTTGGAGATCCTGCGCGGCGGCGGGTTCACGACGGGTGGATTGAACTTCGACTCCAAGTTGCGGCGCCAGTCGACGGATCGCACGGACCTGTTCTACGCCCACATCGGCGGCATGGACACCATGGCCCGTGCCCTGTTGGCCGCGGCATCGATCGTCGAAACAGGCGACCTCGACGCCATTCGCGAGGCGCGATACGCCGGATGGTCAGGCGAACTGGGCACGTCGATCTTGACCGGTTCGAGCCTGTCCGATCTGCACGACCGGGCGATGTCGACCGGCGAGCCGACGAGATCCTCTGGGCATCAAGAGATGCTGGAGAACCTGGTAGCCCGCCACATCGAGCGCGCCCGCTAGCAGGTCGCGATCGGCGGTCTCCATCTCCCGCCAAGCCCCTCTGCGTCAGCTCACAGAACGACTGTCGTTCTGTGAGCTGACACAGAGTGGGACGGGTGGGTGGCCGCCTGGACCAGGGGCGACCCGTGCGCTAGCTGCGACCGCGGTAGGTGGCGCTGGTTCCTGAAGAATCCTTGTTCAACCGCTTCGACAGGTGCAGGCCTTCGAGCACGAACTCGACTGCGGCAGCGACCGCAGCCGGGGACTCGTCGCCGCCGGTCAACGCCAGCACCGGGGAGCGCAAGGCCGGCACCATCTCGACAAGGCGAGCTTCCTCGACCGAGGCGATGTCTTCGCCGGCATGAGCGATGACGCCTTCTTCGAACGCTGCGATGACATCGCGAACCTGATCGGGCGAGGCCCCGCAACGCGGACCGCTAGGATCGGGTCACTCACGCCAGCCCGAGGGACTCGAACCATGACCGCCTTCGATGTCGCGGCGCTCCGCCGTCATCTCGGCCCAACGCGTAGGCCGGTCCGACGCACGCGGGGCAGCCGTCGACGCAGTCGCAGGCGGCGAGGTGCTCGCGGGCACGCTCGAGCAGCGGGTCGAGCGAGCGGTACAGGCGCTCCGAGAAGCCGATGCCGCCGGGT
>JANOJI010000604.1:0-1720 GCA_031408175.1 Ilumatobacteraceae bacterium | reverse complement strand
GTGGCGAGTATGCGTCCGAAGTTCGCTTCGGCTGCGCCATATGGCGGCCCGTAGTTGTTCGCCAGATCGAAGTGGGTGATCCCCAGGTCAAAGGCACGCTTGCAGATCTCGCGCTGCGTCTCCCACGGGCGATCGTCGCCGAAGTTGTGCCACAGCCCGAGCGAGATCGCGGGCAGCAGCAGACCACTGCGACCGCAGCGACGATATGTCATCGACTGGTAACGGGCGGGGTCGGCGATGTACGACATGGCAGCGAGCCTACGCCCGGAGGTCGAACGCTCCGGCTCCCTGTCGGAGTGTTTCGCGCGCACCCGGAGTGTCGCCAAACACTCCTATGGCCTGCAGCCGGTCAGGGGTCGAGCAGTCGCAGCAGCTTGCGGTCGCTCACCGCCGTTGACGAACGACGCAAGATCGCTTCGGCCAGGCTCACCGCACGCGGGTTGGCCATGTCACAGAACCCGCCGATGATCAGCGGGTAGGAGAACAGGAACAAGATGCCGACGTCGTAGTCGTCGAAGCACTGCTGCAGGCTGTAGTCAGTGACGCCGCGGCTCACGAGACCAGCGTGGTAGTACTCGACCAACTCTGCCTCATGTGCCCGGCGAACGTCGACGTCGAGGCTTTGGGTCAGCATGTACGACAGGTCGTGCGCCGGGTTCGACACCATGACGGCTTGCCAGTCCACCAGCATGACCGGATGTTGCCCGGGGCCGGAACCGAACATCACGTTGTCGAGACGAACATCACCGTGCACGAACGTCTGGGTGCGCTGACCCATCATCTTCATGACACTGCGAAGCCCTTCGACGTACCTGCCGACCTCGGGTAGCACGTCGGCAGCGATGGCGTGCGGGAACAACGTCACACAGTTCTCCCACGTCATGTCCAAACTCGGCGGGAAGGCATCGGCGTAGGAGGAGTCGATGCGCATCGCATTGTCGAGCAGCGGTTGGTCAGTCTTTCCCCAGAAAGCGGCGTGCAGGGGGACGATGGCGTCAATGATGAGCTTGGCATCGTCGACCCCGACGCCATCGACCTGGTCGCCGGCGCGGTACGCCTTCAAGTCCTCGAGCGCGACGATGTTCTCGCCAGTGGTGGTATCGACCGCGGCGAAGTAACAGGTTGGCATCGGGACGTCGACCGACGGTGCGACGTGGTTGAAGAACGTCACCTCGCGCTCGTACATGCGAGTGTTCATGGCGACGGCACGGTTGGCCTCGACCGGTGTTGCGAACTTGATCACGATGGAGTCAGGGCCCGGCGCCGGCGAGGCGACATCGTAGGCGATATCGGCCCGCACCACGAGGCCGAGCAAGCCGAGACCATCGCCGACGTTGGTCACCGAGAAATCGGTCACCGACCGGCCAGGAATGAGCGCCCCGGCATTGGTCAGTGCGGCAGTCAACCATTCGTTGGTGAGTTGCTCCGGTTGCACCGGATACGTCGTGGCCATGAAGCCCCCCTCGATTTCGGATCCCTTCTGATCATGTCACGCGCGCCCGCGAACGTCCGACGAACGGCTAGTGGAGTGTTTCCTAGCCCCCCGTACGTGCGCGAAACACTCCACTGAGGAGCCTGCTGGCGGAACGGGAGGGATTTGAACCCCCGGGGCTGTGACACCCTTCCGCTTTCAAGGCGGATGCATTTGGCCGCTCTGCCACCGTTCCGGGTTCGAGGCTAGCCAGCTGAGGCAGCGGCTGCGGCGTGGCGACCGGCCAGG
>JANOJI010000595.1:0-3794 GCA_031408175.1 Ilumatobacteraceae bacterium | reverse complement strand
CTCGCGATCGTGCTATGAGTACCGGTTAAACGGGGTTAGCGCCCTTCGACGAAGATCAACATCAACAACAAGGGGGATCCACAAGTCATGGAAGATCAGACCTGGCCGGCCAAGCCGATCTACAGCCGTCGCCGAATTCTGGCGCTTGGTGGTGCTGCCGCGGCAGCCGCGGCAATCCTTGCCGCGTGCGGCGACGACGATGCTGCGACCGACGCCACAACAGCCCCGGCAGGCGACACGACAGCGCCTGCTGCCGACACCACTGCGGCTCCGGCCGATACTGCTGCGCCGACCCCGACCGAGACGGTTGCAGTTGAGACCACGGCTGGTTCGGCTGGTGGCAGCAACGCTGCCAAGTTCGGCGGCGGCGGTGGTGACGGCACCGTGAAGATTGGTTTCACTGCTCCGCTCACCGGTCCGCTCTCCGGATTCGGGGAGGCCAACGAGTTCATTCTCGAAGGCATCACAGCGCTGGTCGCCGATGGCATCATGTTGGGCGACAAGTCGTACGCGGTCGAGATCCTGCAGAGAGACGTCGAATCGAGTTCCGACACAGCGGCGTCGAAGGCGGGCGAACTGATTCTCGACGACGCTGTCGACCTCATGTTGGCAATCGCCACACCGGAAATGATCAACCCCGTCGCCGATCAATGCGAGGCCAATGGCGTGCCGTGTCTCAGCACGTTGGCACCGTGGCAGCCGTATTTCTTCGGCCGCGGCGGCGATCCTGCGGTCGGATTCGACTGGACGTATCACTTCTTCTGGGGAGCCGAGCAACTGGTCGGCGTGTTCGTCGACATGTGGAACACCGTCGAGACCAACAAGGTCGTCGGCCTGCTGTGCCCGAACGACCCCGACGGCAACGCCCTCGCCGATCCCGCAACGGGTTTCCCCGCGGGTATTGCTGCTGGCGGCTTCACCCTGGTCGATCCCGGCCGCTTCGAGACACTGACCTCCGACTTCAGCACCATCATCGGCCAGTTCAAGGACGAGGGTGTCGAGATCGTGGTCGGCATTCCGATTCCTCCCGACTTCGCCAGCTTCTGGACGCAGGCCAATCAGCAGGGTTTCGCTCCGAAGCTCATCACCATGGCCAAGGCTGTGCTGTTCTCGTCGGCCGTCGAGGCTCTCGGCGACATCGGCGACGGGCTGGCCAGCGAGATCTGGTGGACACCGAATCACCCGTTCTCGAGTTCGCTCACCGGTGAGAAGGCGCTCGACTTGTCGAATCAGTACACCGAAGCGACCGGCAAGCAGTGGACGCAGTTCGTCGGCTTCGTGCATGCCTTGTTCGAGGTCTGCTTCGACGTGCTGGCTCGCGCCGGCAGCACCGACAAACAGGCCATCGCCGATGCCGCTGGCGCTACCAAGCTCGACACCATCGTCGGTCCGGTGCAATACGGGGCCAACGGTGTGCCGAAGAATGTCAGCCCGACCTCGTTGGTCGGTGGTCAGTGGCAGAAGACCGATGGCGGCGAGTTCCCATTCGACCTGGTCGTCACCAACAACACGCTGTCCCCCGAGATTCCTGTCAACGGCACCCTCAAGCCGCTCGGCTGAATCTCGTCGCCCTGTCGGTATGACGGCACTGCTGCAAGTTGGTGATGTCTGCAAGCGCTTCGGCGCGTTGCGGGTGGTCGATCACTTTACGTTCGATGTTGCCGAGGGCGAGGCCCTCGGCATCGTCGGGCCCAACGGCGCCGGAAAGACCACGTTGCTCAATCTCATCGCCGGCGACCTGCGCCCCGACAGCGGCACGATCTCGCTGGCCGGCGAAGACATCACCAGGCTGCCTGCGCACGTCCGCTGCCATCGCGGCATCGGTCGGACTGCTCAGATCCCGCGTCCGTTCGAAGGGCTGACGGTGTTCGAGAACGTGCTCGTCGGCAGTACGTTCGGCAGTCGAGGAAGAGGCGCAACAGCAAACGACGAGGCCGCATTTGTCGCGCTCGAACGTACCGGCATGCTCGACAAGTCGAATCTCGTCGCCGGTTCGTTGACGCTGCTGGATCGCAAGCGACTCGAACTGGCCCGGGCGCTGGCGACGCAGCCGACTCTGCTGCTGCTCGACGAGATTGCCGGCGGGCTGACCGAGGGCGAAGTGCTCGAACTGGTCGAGACGATCAAGCAGATCCGCGAGGGTGGGGTGTCGATCGTGTGGATCGAACACATCGTGCACGCCCTGCTGAGGGTGGTCGATCGGATGGTCGCGGTCGACACCGGCAAGAAGTTGATCGAGGGTGATCCTCACGAGGTGATGTCGTCCAACGAAGTTCGAGCCGTGTATCTCGGCGATGATCTAGCCGGCGACGGCGCGCCGGGGTCGACATGAGCGACCTGTTGCGCATCGACGAACTCGATGTCGGGTACGGCGATTTCCAGGCCCTGTTCGGCATTGCGTTGAGCATCGCCGAAGCCGAGACGGTCTCCATCATCGGCGCCAACGGTGCAGGAAAGTCGACGCTGCTGAAGGCGATTGTCGGGCTCGTTGCCCCGATGCGCGGCGACATCTACTTCGACGGCACGTCCATAGCGTCGCGGCCGGCTCATCGTCGGGTCGCCGACGGTATCGCCCTGGTACCCGAAGGCCGGCGAATCTTCTCATCGCTCACTGTCGAGGAGAACATCGTCATCGGTGGCGATGTCGGTCGGCCGGGCCCATGGAACAAGCAGACGGTGCTCGACGCCTTTCCGCTGCTCGGTCGGTTGTTGAAACGATCGAGTGAAGGCCTCTCGGGTGGTGAACGCCAGACGCTGGCCATTGCCAGAGCCCTGATGTCGAACCCCCGCCTGCTGCTGCTCGACGAGGTGTCGCTCGGCCTGGCGCCGATCGTCGTCCGACAGGTCTATGAGGCGGTGCCCGTCATCAAAGCCCATGGCACGACCGTGTTGGTGATCGAGCAAGATGTCAACCAGGCGCTCGCCGTTGCGGATCGCTTCTACTGCCTGCTGGAAGGTCGGATCGCTCTCACCGGAGTGCCCGGCGAGGTTGGCAAGGACCAGATCACCGAGGCCTACTTCGGCATGTCGACTGCCCGGGGTGATCACTGATGGTGTGGGTCAACACCGTGGTGCAGGGCATCCTGCTCGGTGGCTTGTATGCCCTGTTCGCCACCGGGTTGTCGTTGGCCTTCGGTGTCATGCGCTTCGTCAACCTGGCCCACGGCGACATCGCCATCCTCGCTGCGTTCATGGCGCTGTCTCTCAGCCGCACGTTGGAGGTCGACCCACTGATCTCGCTTCTGATCGTGCTGCCGGGCGCATTCCTCGTCGGCTTTGGGCTGCAACGCGTGGTGTTCGATCGCGTCGTCGGTGTCGACCCTGCATTCCAGATCGTGGCCACGTTCGGCCTCGGTGTGATCATCCAGAACGCGTTGCTCGAGAAGTACACAGCGGACACCCAGGGCCTGAATGTGGGCGACCTCGAGACGGCGACCATCAAGATCAATGACACCATCAGCATTGGGTGGATGCCGTTGATCACATTGCTCTGTGCGATCGGCGTGCTTGGAGGTTTGGCTCTGCTCATCAGGCACACCAAGCTTGGCCGTGCCTTTCGGGCGACATCGGACGACCCCGATGCCGCGCGTCTGATGGGCATCGATGTGCGTCGAGTTTTCGCCGTCGCCATGGCGTTGGCGATCGCGACTGTTGCACTGGCCGGTGTGTTGCTGGGGGTCCGCGGTTCGTTCGCCCCGTTCAGTGGTCCTGAGAACCTGATCTTCGCTTTCGAGGCGGTCGTGATCGGTGGCCTCGGCTCGCTGTGGGGCACGCTGGCAGGGGGCATCACGCTT
>JANOJI010000564.1:0-1654 GCA_031408175.1 Ilumatobacteraceae bacterium | reverse complement strand
CGCGAGCCGTCGATCTTCACGGTGATCAATTCCAACTCACCACTTCGTCTCGACACGCCGATGTTGCACGGAATCATCGAAATGGCGTCGCGCAACCAGCCGGTGGTGATGACACCGTTCACGCTCGCCGGCGCGATGGCCCCGGTCACGCTGGCCGGCGCGCTCGCCCAGCAGAACGCAGAAGCGCTGGCGGGGATTGCCTTGTGCCAGATCGTTCGACCGGGCGCGCCGGTGGTCTACGGCGGGTTCACCTCCAACGTCGACATGCAGTCGGGCGCGCCGGCGTTCGGCACACCCGAGTACGTGCGCACGGCGATGGTCGGCGGTCAACTCGCCCGTCGCTACAACCTGCCCTATCGCAGCAGCAATGTCTGCGCGGCAAACGCTGTCGATGCACAGGCCGCGTACGAAAGCGTCTTCGCCTTGTGGGGCTGCGTGATGGGCGGCGTCAACATGATGATGCACGGCGCCGGCTGGATGGAGGGCGGGCTGCACGCCAGCATGGCCAAGATGGTGCTCGACGCCGACCTGCTGCACATGGTGTCGTCGATGATGGATCCGGTCGTGGTCGACGACGCAACGCTGGCCATCGACGCCATCGAGGAGGTTGGGCCGGGCGGACACTTCTTCGGCGTTCAGCACACGCAGGACCGCTATCGCACCGCGTTCTACAAGCCGATGGTCAGCGACTGGCGCAACTACGAGAGTTGGGACGAGGCGGGCAGACCGGAAGCCGCAGGAAAAGCGCACGATCTGGCTGCCGCGTTCTTGGCCGCGTACGAGCAGCCGGAGATGGACGCTGCTCGCCTCGAGGAGCTTGAATCCTTCGTCGCCCGTCGTGTCGCCGAAGGCGGCGTGGCAACCGATTTCTAACGCACCCAGTTTCAGGAGCACGAGATGAAAGTTTCAGCACACGTGGTGGTCGTTGGGGGCGGAGTCGTCGGCGCCAGCGTGTTGTATCACCTCACCAAAGCCGGTTGGACCGATGTCGTGTTGTTGGAGCGAAAGCAACTCACCGCAGGATCCACATGGCATGCCGCGGGTGGGATGCATACGCTGAATGGCGACCCAAACGTTGCTCGCCTCCAGCAGTACACGGTCAACCTGTACCGCGAGATCGAGGCCGAATCCGGCCAGCAGTGCAGCATCCACCTGCCGGGCGGGCTGATGTTGGCCGATACCCCGGAGCGGCTCGATTGGCTGCGCATGGCTCAGGCTCGCGGCCGCTACCTGGGCATGCACATGGACATCATCTCCATGGCCGAGGCCAAGGCGCTGAACCCACTACTGGAGGAGAAGTACTTCGTCGGCGCGTTGTACGACCCCGACGAAGGCAGCGTCGACCCGTATGGCGTGACTCATGCGTACGCGATCTGCGCTCGCAACCGCGGCGCCGAGGTGTACACCGACACGTGGGTCACCGGCCTGCAGCAACGATCCGATGGTACGTGGGATGTGATCACCGATCGCGACCACATCATTCACGCCGAGCACGTCGTCAACGCCGGAGGGCTGTGGGCCCGCGAAGTGGGCCGCATGGTCGGCCTGGAACTGCCGGTGCTGGCCATGGAGCATCACTACCTGATGACCGAGCCGATGCCCGAAGTCATCGCCTACAACGAGCAGAACGGTCGCGAGCTACCCCACATGATCG
>JANOJI010000550.1:0-4753 GCA_031408175.1 Ilumatobacteraceae bacterium | reverse complement strand
TGTGACAAACGTCACATCGACCTCACAGAGTTGTCTCAGAGTACCGATTCATTGTGAGTCGTGTCCGGTGAACAACTCGCCGGCGTGACCAAAGGAGAGAGCAATGACGACCCCCCGTCGTATCAAGTCCGCAATCATGGTCGGTGCCGCCGTAGTGACAGCAGGCGCCGTCCTGATGGTGCCGAGTGCAGCTCAGGCAGCAAGCACCACCACCGACACGGCCCGCGAGCTGCCCGTGCGCTACCAGCGAGCCTGCCTGCGCATCCCCAACCTGCAGCTCCGTACCGACAACTTGATCACCCGTCTCAACGGCGACGCCAGCGTCCGCGGTTCGCTGGCGTGGTTGCAAGCGCAGATCGACGATGCCAAGGCAAAAGGCCGCACGCAGCTCGCGACGGTGCTCGAGAATCGCCTGGCGGTTCGCACGCAATCCCTCGAGGTGCTCGCCCAGCGGCACGAGCGGCTGGCGAACCTTGCCGAGCGGTGCCGCAACCACGGGGTCGAGGTGTGATGAGTCTCCGCGACCGGAATCGCCCGATGGCGGCCATGCTGGCGGTGCTGGCAGTCGCCATCGGGCTGGCGGCCTGCGGGACGTCAGATGCCAGCGACTCTGTCACCGTGCCCTCTGCCCCAACGGCCACCCAACCAGCTGTCACGGAACCGGCCGTCTCAGCACCGGCTGCCACAGTTCCGGCTGCCACAGTTCCGTCTGCAACGGTGCCGGCAACCACGACGACGGTCGAGATCGTGCCGAGTGAGACCGCGCCGGTCGCTGCCACAACGGCTCCGGCGCCGACAACCGCAGCCACCCAGAACGTTGTGGTGACCGACGTGGAGGTCGCCGATCTCGAGAGGCAACTCGACGAGATCGACCAGCTGCTCGCCGGTATCGATGCGGATCTCAGCCAGGACTGAACCGCACCGACCACAATGTGTACATGTCGATGAGTTCAGGTGACGGCGGCCGCGTGCTCGTTGTCGAAGACGACGATGCCGTGCGCACGGCGGTCGACCGCGGGCTGGGCGTGCATGGCTTCGATGTGTCGTCGGCGCCCGACGCCGAATCTGCGATCGAGATCATCGCTCGTCGCCGGCCTGATGTGATGATCGTCGATATCGGCCTTCCCGGAATGTCGGGCGTCGAGTTGTGCACTCGGCTGCGTGCGCTCGATGTCGACACGCCGATTCTGATCCTGTCGGCCCGCGATCAGGTCGGCGATCGAGTCGCCGGTCTGCAGGCCGGCGCCGACGACTATGTCGTCAAGCCGTTCTCGCTCGACGAGCTGGCCGCTCGTGTTCATGCACTGCTTCGAAGGGCACGGCCATCCGCCGGGGTCACGTCGGTGTCGGCCGCTGGACCGTTGTGGATCGATCTCGATCGACGAGTCGCGACCGCCCACGACGCCCGGCTCGACCTGTCGAGACGCGAGTTCGATCTGCTCGCGGTCTTTGTCGCCAACCCTGGGATCGTCCTGTCGCGGATCCGATTGCTCGAGCTGGTGTGGGGATATGACTTCGATGTCGACACGAATGTGGTCGATGTCTTTGTCGGATATGTGCGACGCAAGCTGGAGTCCGCCGGCGCGCACCACATGATCGAGACCGTCCGCGGCGTCGGCTTCGTGTTGAGGGCCGAGTAGATGCGCCTGGCAACTCGTACCGGGCTGGCGTCGTTCGTGGCTGCCTCGATCACCTTGCTGGCTGTCGGGGCCCTGTTCCGTGGCTACGTTGCGAGCGTCCTCGTGGAACGTGTCGACAAGCAGCTGGAGGAACGCGCCGACACAGCGCCAATTCTCGCTGCCGTGGCCGAGCGACTTTCGCAATCCGAGCTCCGCACGACGCTCGAGGGAGCGCGGGTCGTGATCGACGGCGAGACGATCTCGCTCGGGCTGTTGCCGGATGATCCGCTTCCCGACGAGATCATGCCTGGGTGGTCGACGGCGCAGGCCAGCGGCGACCGGTGGCGGCTCTATGCCGTCGAGGTGTTCGATGTGCCCAAACCCGGTGACCAGGCTGTGGTGCAACTGGTCGCACCTCTCGGTGACGTCGATGCCCGGGCCGTGGAGCTGCGCCGCCGGGTGATTCTGGTGATGCTGCTGACATCGGTGGCTGCCGGACTCGTCGGTTTCTTGCTCGGCAAGATTGCCACCCGACCGCTCACGGCACTGCGCCGCGACACCGAGCGAATCGAGGACGCCGAACCAAGCACCTGGCGAGTGGGCAGCGCATATGGATCGACAGAGGTCGACGATGTCGCCGCGACATTGAACGAGAACCTCGAGCGCCTCGCCGACGAGACCCAGCGGCGTGGTGCCGCACTCGATGCGGCCAGGGCATTCGCAGCGTCAGCCACCCACGAGTTGCGCACGCCGTTGCAGGGTGCGCTCACCAATCTCGATATCGCCCGAAGTGGGCGGATCGCCGAGCCGGATCGTACGGAGGTGCTCGGGTTGGCGAACGAACAGTTGCAGCGCATGGCCGCCGCGCTGTCAGCGGTGCGCGCCTTGGCCGACGCCGAGTTTGCGGATCCGTCGTGGTTCGACGAGGTCGATCTCGCCGACGTTGCCGACGCGGCCGTTGCCGATGAGCGTCGCCGATCGCCAGATGCGTCGATCGAGATCGAGACGACGCCACCGACCACGCTGGTTGTGTGGCGCGACGGGGCACGGCTGGCCATCGCCAACATCGTTCGCAACGCATTGGTCCACGGATTGCCTGTCGACGGGGCGGCTCAGCATGTCGTCGTATCGGTGGCGGGCGCGACGGTTACCGTCGACGACAACGGGCCCGGCGTGCCGGCCGCTGATCGCCAGCGTGTGCTCCAGCGATTCGAACGTGGTGGTGCTGGTCATGGTTCGGGGCTCGGTCTGGCGATCGCCCAGCAAGTGGCGATCGCTCACGGTGGCGCCGTATCGATCGGATCGAGCCCGCTCGGCGGAACCCGTGTCGTGCTGTCGCTGGCGCCCTCTGGACCCGTTGCTGGCTAGGCGTCCTCGTAGTACTCGCGGCCGAGGTGGGTGATCTGCTCCTCGCCCATCATCCACCGCAGCGTGTTCTTCAGCTTGGTGAGCTGGATGAACAGGTCGTGCTCGGCGTACAGCCCCGGAGCCACCATCGGCGCCTTGTAGTAGAAGCTCAGCCACTCCTGGATGCCGAACATCCCGGCACGCTGCGCCAGGTCGCTGAACAGCACCAGGTCGAGAGCGAGGGGCGCAGCCAGGATCGAGTCTCGGCACAGGAAGTCGATCTTCAATTGCATCGGGTAGCCGAGCCAGCCGAAGAGGTCGATGTTGTCCCAGCCCTCCTTGTTGTCGCCTCGCGGCGGGTAATAGTTGATTCGCACCTTGTGGTACACGTTGCCGTACAGCGCCGGAAAGACCTCGGGATCCAAGATGTGCTCGAGCACGCCGAGCTTCGACTCTTCCTTGGTCTTGAAGTTGTCGGGATCATCGAGCACCTCGCCGTCGCGGTTGCCGAGGATGTTGGTCGAGTACCAACCCGACAACCCGAGCATGCGCGCCTTCAGCATCGGGCCGATCACGGTCTTGATCAGCGTCTGGCCGGTCTTGAAATCCTTGCCGCTGATGGGAATCTTGCGTTCCATCGCCAACTCCCGCAATGCAGGGATGTCGACGGTCAGATTCGGCGCGCCGTTGGCGAATGGAACACCCTCGAGAATCGCCGCATAGGCGTAGAGCATGGACGGGGCGATCGTCGGGTCGTTCGCGTCGATCGCTGCCTCGAACGCTTCGAGGCTCATGTGTGCAGGACCGGGCTCGATGAAGATCTCCGTGCTGGCGCACCAGATCATCACGACCCGTTCGACACGCTTGTCTTCGCGGAACCGGTTGATGTCCTCGCGGATCGCATTCAGCATGCTGCGCTTGTTGATCGTGTGCATCGTGTTGTCGGCATCGATGCGCTTCACGTATTCGCGATCGAACGCAGCAGGCATTGGCCGGACCTCGCGCAACGCGTCGCTGACGGCTTCGATGTGCTTGCCGCCTTCGAGCACGCCGGCTCGGGTGGCGGCCACGTAGGCGTCGTCGGGAAACGGATCCCATGCGCCGAAGACGATGTCGTCGAGCGAGGCCAGCGGAAGAAAGTCGTTGATCAGCGGCCGGCGGTTGTCGGTGCGCTTGCCCAGACGAATCGTGCCCATCTGGGTCAGCGAGCCGACGGGTGCGCTCATGCCGCGTTTCACGAGCTCGACGCCGGCGATCAAGGTCGATGCGACGGCCCCGAGGCCGACGGTCAACACGCCGAGTCGGCCTTCTGCGGGCGCGACGGTGGGGGACGGGGGAGTGGTCATGGCTGATCAGGCTAGGAATGTGGAGCGCTCTAGCGTTCGTTTGCTCCTCGAAGTCGGCGAAGGCTCAATCCTCCGAGATCTAGGATCGCCTCCGACGAATCGAGGACACCATGGCCAAGACGGACTTCACGTCCGTGGACGACTACATCGCGACGCACCCCGACGATGTGCAGGCGATCCTGCAACGGGTCCGCACCACAATCCGCAAGGCGGTGCCGACCGCCGAGGAAGTGATCAGCTACCAGATCCCCGCCTACAAACTGCACGGTGGCGCAGTGGTTTTCTTCGCCGGATGGAAGCAGCACTATTCGCTGTATCCGGCCAGCGACCGCGTCGTCGAGGCGTTCAAGGACGACCTGGCGCCGTACGAGGTCAGCAAGGGCACGATCCGCTTTCCCCTGTCTCAGCCCGTTCCCGTGAAGCTCATCGCGGGCATCGCCA
>JANOJI010000299.1:0-14337 GCA_031408175.1 Ilumatobacteraceae bacterium | reverse complement strand
ACGACGCAAACCTCGCGCCTCGGCGCCGGCCTGACACAGGTCCCGTCGGTGCCCGACACCGATCCGCGCCAGGCGTTGATGAATCCGGCAACCGTGGCCGAGGACAAGCGGTTCTGCTCGGTGTGCCAGGCAAAGGTCGGTCGGTCTCGCGAGGGATCACCCGGGCGGTCGAAGGGGTTTTGTCCGAAGTGCCGCGCTCCGTTCGACTTCGATCCGAAGCTGCAGCCCGGCGCGCTGGTCGGAGGACAATACGAGGTGGTCGGGGGTCTGGCCCATGGAGGCATGGGCTGGATCTATCTCGCCAACGATCGCAACGTCAACGACCGCTGGGTGGTGCTGAAGGGTTTGCTCAACAGCGGCGATCCCGACGCGGCACGGGCCGCAGTCGCCGAGAAGCAATACCTGGCCGAGGTCGAACATCCGCTGATCGTCGAGATCTACAACTTCGTCACGGCCCCTGACGGAGCGTCGTACATCGTCATGGAGTACGTAGGTGGTCGCTCGCTGAACGTCTTGTTGAAAGACCGGATGAAGGCGACGGGCCGGTTCTCGCCGATACCGGTGGATCAGGCAATCGCCTACATCGTCGAGATCCTGCCGGCGTTCTCCTATTTACACCTGCTCGGTTTGCTGTACTGCGACTTCAAGCCGGCCAACGTCATCCAAGTCGGCGACGGACTGAAGTTGATCGACCTCGGCGGGGTCCGCCGTGCCGACGACGACCAGTCGCCGATCTATGGCACCGTCGGCTTCCAGGCGCCCGAAGTTGCCAAGGAAGGCACATCGATCTCCAGTGATCTGTACACGGTGGCGCGCACCCTGGCGGTGCTGATCTTCGAGTTCAAGGGGTATCAGAGCGCCTTCGAGACCACGCTGCCCTCGCCAGGCGACGTAGCGATCTTCGCCCAGCACGATTCGCTGTATCGCTGGCTGCTGAAAAGCACGGCACCACAGCCCGAGGACCGGTTCCAAAGTGCTGACGAGATGCGCGACCAACTCCTCGGCGTGCTGCGTGAGGTGACTGCTGCGGCCGCCGGGGGAGCCGTGACGCGTAGTACGCCATCGCGCTTGTTCGAGACGCCGGCCGTGGCCGACGACCGGCTTACCTGGGCGGACCTGCCCGTCGTCGCTGTCGATCCGCTCGATCCGATGGCGTCTTGGTTGGGGTCGGTCACTGCCGAGAATCCAGCGGACCGATTGCACGCATTGTCGTCGGCGCCAGAGCAGACGGTCGGGGTGGCGATGGCCAGCGGATATGCCGCCATGGCTGCCGGTCAACTGCAGCAGGCGTCGACGATCTCCGACGCAATTCTCGGCAACGATCCGTGGGAGTGGCGGGGCGTATGGCTGCACGGCCTCGTCGCCCTCGACGCAGGAGACCACGCTGCAGCCATCTCCGCGTTCAACAGTGTCTACGGTCAACTGCCGGGTGAGTTGGCGCCGAAGTTGGCGCTCGCCAGAGCGTGCGAACTCGGAGGCGAGCACGAGGTCGCTGCGCAGATGTACGCGCAATGTGCGAAGACCGATGCCGCTTACGTTGCGCCAGCACAGTTCGGACTGGCGCGGCTGGCCGCATCTGCAGGCCGTCGCGACGAGGCGCTGGCCGCGTATGACAGGATTCCGGCCACCAGCCGGGCCTACGGCGACGCCCGCCGTAGGCGCGCCCTGCTGCTCTCATCCGCCGACGGATCGCCGCATCCGCTCGATGATCTGGCGGCGGCCGCCGCTGAACTCGATCTTGCTGCCCTCGATCCTGCCGGTCGAGCCGCGCTCCGCATTCAGATTCTGTCGGCGGCGTTGAGCCAGGTTCGCGATCAGGGTCCTGCGCCGCAGCTGGTGATCGCCGGCTCCAGGGCAACCGAGCAATCACTCCGGTCTGGCCTCGAAGGTGCGTACCGCGACGCGGCTCGCCTCGCCGACGATGCCGCGACCCGCACCCACCTTGTCGATCAGGCCAACTCCGTCCGGGTGCGCTCGCTGACATGACCGCGACAGAGCTCACGTGCCCGGCGTGCGCCGCTCCGATCGCGGCCGACGAGACGTTCTGTGAGGCGTGCGGCGTGCAACTGCAGGGGTCGCCGCCGCTGGCAGCGCCCAACGTAACTGCGCCTCCGACATCACCGGCAGCATCGCCGCGCATCGTGTCGATCGACGACACCGCACCGATACCCCGAACGATCGTCACGTCCCCGGTCTGCACGCAGTGCGGCGGAAACATGCTCGACGACGGCTTCTGCGGCACATGTGGACAGAAAGCCCGTTCGCCTCGCGACCACTGGACCGAGCAGCCGGCAACATGGGTTGCGGGAGTCTGCGACAAGGGCATCAGCCATGCCGCCAACGAAGACGCCATGGCGTTGTCGGCAACCGCCGACGGGTCGTTTGCCGTGCTGGTGGTGTGCGACGGCGTGACGAGCGCGCCCAACAGCGACCGCGCCGCTCTCGCTGCGTCGGTCGCAGCCTGCAGCCAACTGACGTCGATGGCATCATCGTCGCCGGAATCCGTTGCCGCAGCGGTGAGCTATTGGACCGATGCTTTGGTGCTGGCCTGTGCCGACGCCAACGGGGCCGCCGTTGGCGTCGCCCACACACTCGGCGACCCGAGCGAGCCGCCCTCGTGCACCTTCGTCGCAGCGGTCATTGACGGTTCGCTGATCACTGTTGCGTGGTGCGGTGACTCGCGGGCGTACTGGTTCCCCGACGAAGGAGAGCCACGGCAACTGAGCATCGACCACTCGCTGGGAACCGAGATGCTCGCGGCCGGCAAGTCACGGGCAGAAGCGGAATCGGATCCGACATTTCACACGATCACCCGCTGGCTCGGCGCCGATTCGGTCGATCACACCCCCGAGATGGCCTCGCAATCAATCGACGGTCCCGGTTGGCTTCTCGTGTGCAGCGACGGCTTGTGGAACTATGCCTCGGCCCTCGACGAGATGGCGGCCCAACTCTCCACGGCGCGGTCCAACGCAGGTCCCGATCCGTTGCCGATGTGCGCTGCACTCGTGGACTGGGCCAATGCGGCCGGCGGGCACGACAACATCACGGCCACCCTGGCTCGCTGCGACCCATCACTACGCTTGGAACGAGAGAGGACATCACGTGGCTGAGTTCAAGGCAGAGGTCTTTCAGAACGAGTACCTGGCGGACGGCGCCACCGACGTGCATGCGGTGGTGTCGGTCACGTGCACCGACGCCGGAACGGCCGGCCAATCGGGGCAGGGCGAGGCTGCCGAGATCATCATCGTCGACACGTCAGGTTCGATGGACATGCCCGCTTCGAAGATCGTCGCCGCCCGCCGCGCCGCCAAGGTGGCGTTGGGCGAGATCGTCGACGGCACGTGGTTCGCCGTCGTCAGCGGTCACAGCGTGGCCCAGATGGTGTATCCCACGCATCCTGGGCTGGCCAAGATGACCGACGTCACCCGACGCGAGGCGACGCATTCGATCGACGCGTTGCGGGCCGGCGGTGCCACCGCAATCGGCGCCTGGATCGCCGCCGCTACCGAGCTGTTCTCGCAGGTACAGACCGCTCAACGTCATGCGATCTTGCTGACCGACGGAAAGATCGAGGGCGAGCCGGCGCACGCGTTGCCGCAGGCGCTGCAAGCAGCACAGGGTCAGTTCCAGTGCGACTGCCGCGGCATCGGTTCCGACTGGGTCGTCGAAGAACTTCGAACGATCGCCAACACCTTGCTGGGCACGGTCGACATCATCGCCAAGCCGGAGGACCTCGAGGCCGATTTCGAGGCAATGATCCGCACCTCGATGAGTCGCGGCGTCGCCGATGCCCGATTGCGAGTGTGGGCACCGCAGGGCAGCGAGGTGCTGTTCGTGCGCCAGGTCGCACCGTTGGTCGAAGATCTCACTGGAAAGGCAGTACAGATCAGCCCGCTGATTCGAGAGTTCCCGACCGGGGCTTGGAGCGACGAGAGCCGCGACTACCACGTGGCAGTGCGAGTTCCGGTGGCTCCACTGGGCAACGAGCGCCTGGCAGCCCGAGTCGAGGTCGCCATCAACGACGAGGTTGTCGCCAAGGGCCTGGTCAAGGCGACCTGGAGCGCCGACGCCAATCTGACAACCCGAATCGACCCCGCCGTCGCCCACTACACCGGACAGGCCCAGTTGGCCGACGTCATTCAGAAAGGGCTGGCCGCGAAAGCAGCCGGAGACGACCGCACCGCAACCGTTCTGCTCGGCGAGGCGACCAAGATCGCTCACGAGAGCGGCAACGAAGACACCACGCGCCTGCTGTCGAAGGTGGTCGACGTCGTCGATGCCGAGGCGGGCACGGTACGCCTGAAGGGCAACGTCGAACGCGCCGACGAGATGGCGCTCGACACGCGTAGTACCAAGACGACGAGGATTCGGAAGGAGCCGTGAGCACGGTCGTCTGCCCGAATGGCCATCACAGCGCCGATGCCGAGTGGTGCGACACGTGTGGCGCGCCGATCGAGGGCTCGGCCAACGCCAGGGCGGCGGCCACGCCCACGCCCACTGGCGCTCCGGTGTCCGCGCCGCACGCCACTCCCACCGCCGGCCATGGCGCGACTCCGTCGACACCACCGCAGACCGATTGCCCCAATTGCGGGCTGTCGAACGACGCCGCCAGCTTGTTTTGCGAGCAGTGCGGCTACGACTTCACCACCGGTCAGGCGCCACCGAAGCCGTCCGTTGTCGAGCCCTCAGAACCTGCATCGCTTCCAGACAGCAGTGTGAAATGGGTCGTGGTCGTCGAAGTCGATCCGGTCTGGTATGCGCTGAAAGGATCGTTGGCCGATCAGCCGTGCCCATCGGCGTCGTCTTCGACCATTGGGCTCACGCAGCGCACTGCGTTGATCGGTCGATCGAGTCAATCCCGTGATATCCACCCTGAGATCGCTCTCGATGGCGACACGGGCGTATCCCGGAGGCATGCACAGTTCGTTCGCGACGATGACGACCTGGTGATCATCGACCTCTCATCGACGAATGGCACCTACGTCGTGACCAGTGGCGGCGAACCCAGCGATGAGACGACCTCCGTCGAGCCGGGTCTGTCGACGCCGGTGCACGACGGAGATCGTGTGTACCTCGGCGCGTGGAGCCGTCTGACCATCCGTCTCGGCTAACGCGACAATCCGACGCGACAACATGTATCAGGGCCGGCCCCTCGTGGCTCTAGATGATGTGCGCGGTCCGCGAGCCGCGCACACGGCGACCCTGACTCGCCGTGAAACCCCCCACATGCTTGGGGGCGAGGTTCCGGGAGGGTCCCTCGCCCCCGAGCAGCGTTCGTCGTTCAGGCAGTCGCGCGCCGGTAGTCGCGGCGGGCAGCGAGCATCGACACGGCCGAGATGGCCAACAGCGCGAATGCGAGTGCGATCTCGAGCGAGCCATTCCCACCATCGGGATCCCAACCGGTGAGTTCCTCGATCCATTCACGGGTGAACAGTGTCACGATGAACAGGAGCAGGCCGAGCAGTCCAGTGATCGCTTCGAACCAGAATCGGGCGGGCAGATTTCGGCGCATGCTCGAAGCCTATGAGTTCGCGCCGGTCGGGTGAGAGGATTCAGCTCGTGCCGACCGTTGATCCGAAGTTCCTGAGCCAGATCCGCTATCGCTGCATCGGGCCGACCCGCGGTGGACGGGTGGTGGCCGTGGCCGCCGATCCACAACGCCAGGCCGTGTTTTACTTCGGTGCCGTGGCCGGTGGGGTATGGAAATCCGACGATGCCGGCCAGTACTGGGAGAACGTGACGGACGGCTTCCTCACGACAGCGTCGATCGGCGCGCTGGCGGTGGCGCCATCCGACGGGAATGTCATCTACGCCGGCACCGGTGAATCGACGATTCGCATCGACGTGACCCATGGTGACGGCGTCTACAAGTCGGCCGATGCCGGCGTCACCTGGCAGCACATGGGCCTCACCGAGACGCGCCATATCGGCGAGATCCGTATTCATCCAGACGATCCTGACCTCGTCTATGTCGCTGCCCTCGGCCACGCGTCCAAGGACAACCCCGAGCGTGGGCTCTACCGATCGCGCGATGGCGGCGAGAACTGGGAGCTTGTGCTCCACGTCAGCGAACGCGCCGGCGCCGTCGACGTGTCGCTCGACCCCAACAATCCGCGCATCATCTTCGCCGCCATCTGGCAGACCCGCCGTACGTTCTGGTCGATCGACAGCGGTGGTCCGGACAGCGGTCTATGGCGCTCCCGCGACGGTGGCGACACCTGGGAGAACATCAGTGCTCGCCCTGGAATGCCCGACGGTGCCCTCGGC
Organism: Ilumatobacteraceae bacterium; assembly: GCA_031408175.1. GTDB lineage: Bacteria > Actinomycetota > Acidimicrobiia > Acidimicrobiales > Ilumatobacteraceae > JAENVT01. Next base: position 8,070 of record JANOJI010000299.1, on the reverse strand, counting down.
AAGATCGGCGTCGCGGTGTCGCCTGCCCGCTCCGGTCGAGTGTTCGCGATGGTCGAAGCACAGGGCCGTAAGCGCGGCCTCTACCGCTCCGACGACATCGGTGAGACCTGGGAGAAAGTGTCGTCGAATCCCGACCTCGGTTGGCGCCCGTGGTACTACCAGCACGTCATCGCCCACCCCACCGATGCCGACGAGGTGTTCGTCATGAACATGAAGGCGTGGAGGTCGGTCGACGGCGGCAAGACGTTCGACGAGTTCCACACCCCACATGGCGACAACCACGCGCTGTGGGTCGATCCGACGAACCCGGATCGCATGATCGGTTGCGACGACGGCGGGGCCTGGGTGTCGTTCAACGCCGGCGGGTCGTGGTCGACGATCTACAACCAGCTGACCGCGCAGTTCTACCACGTGGCTACCGACGACCAATATCCCTACATGGTGTACGGGTCGCAGCAGGACAACTCGAGCATCGCCGTGCCCAGCCAGACCGGTCTCGGGGCCATCAATTGGGCCGACTGCTTTGCGCCCGGCACCGCCGAGAGCGGGTACATGGCACCGAAGCCCGGCGACCCGAACATCGTGTACGTGGGCGCGATCGGTAGCTCGCCCGGAGGCGGCGAGTCGTTGCAGCGCTATGACCACACCACCAAGCAGGTCCAGCTCGTCAACGTCTGGCCAGAGGCCTACCACGACGGCAACACCGCCGAAGTCCGCTTTCAGTGGACCTACCCGATCGTGTTCTCTCCCCACGACAGCACAGTGCTCTACACCGGTGGCAACAGGGTGTTCCGCACGACCAACGAGGGACACAGCTGGGACGCCATCAGCCCCGACCTCACCTACGCCGACCCGGAAACGATGGGTGTCTCCGGGCCCCTCACCATGGACACCGCCGGCGCGGAGATGTACGCCACGATCTTCTCGTTGATGGTGTCGGCCCACCAGCAGGGTGTCTTGATGACCGGGTCCGATGACGGGTTGCTGCACCTGTCGACGAACGACGGTGGTGACTGGATCAACATCACCCCGCGCGACCTTGCGAAGTTCTCCCAAGTGACGATGCTCGCCGAGTCACCTCACACGTCCGGCAAGATCTACATGACTGCGGCCCGACACAAGATGGGCGACTATGCGCCGTACGTCTACAAGACCGGCGACTTGGGCACGACATGGACTCGGATCGACGCGGGGCTCCCACAGAACGAGTTCTGTCGCGTCATTCGAGAAGATCCGAACCGCGAAGGTCTGCTCTACGTGGGGACCGAGCTCGGCATCCATGTGTCGTTCGACGACGGCGCCAATTGGCAGTCGTTGCAGTGCAACCTCCCGGTCACGCCGATCTACGACTTCGTCGTCAAAGGAACCGACCTCGTCGTCGCGACCCACGGGCGTTCGTTCTGGATCCTCGACGATCTGACGCCGTTGCACCAGATGCACGATGATCTGTTCGAGGCGAGCAGATACCTGCTGAAGCCGCGCGACGCTGTTCGCAATCCTCCACACATCGCCGCAGTCTGGGGAGGGACGCCAGGCGGCAAGAACTATCACGTGACCAGCGGTCAGAACGCCACGTTCTACCTCGACGAGGCGGAGACTGGTCACCAGCGCAGACGGGTCATCGACTCCGGCGCCGACCTCGAGCGAGGCGTTCGCATCATGTACTTCCTCGACGAAGCGGCAGTCGGGGAGGCAAGCATCACCATTCGAGAGGGTGATGGCAGCGATGGTGACGGCAAGGAGATCGAAAAGTTCTCCAGCGACATCCCAGCCGAGAAGAAGGATCGCCATGGGTTGTACATCACCGCCACCGCTGGCATGAACAGCTTCCAATGGCCGATGACCTACCCGACCGGCGTGAAGATGGCCGACACCGAGTTCCACAAGCGGCCGGCCGGACCGTTGGCCAAGCCCGGCACATACCAGGCGACGCTGACGGTCGGGGACTGGTCGATGACCCAGTCGTTCGAGCTCTTGAAGGATCCCCGAATCGCCACGAGCGATGGAGACCTGGCCGAGCAGTTCGACCTCCTGATCCAGATCCGCGACGCGTTGTCGGAGATCGCCACCGGCGTCAACACGATCAGGTCGTTGAAACGCCAGCTCGGCGACTGGGTCCAGCGCCTGACCGACAACGACTCGGCGCAGGCAGCGATCGCGGCTGCCCGCACCCTGACGGCGGACCTCGAAGGCGTCGAGGCGGAGCTCGTGCAGGTCGAGTTCACATCCGACGGCGACACGCTGAACTATCGAGAGAAGCTGTTCGAGAAGCTCATGGCGCTACCACCGGTTGTCAGCAGCGCCGATACGCGTCCGACCAGCCAGTCATACGCCGTGTACGAGAAGCTCGCCGGCCAGGCCGACGTTCAGTTGTCGGCGTTGACCGCGCTGATCGATGGAGATCTGGCGAGCTTGAACGGTCAACTCGCTGCGCTCGGAGTGACCATCATCGGCGTGTGAGCCGCCCTCGTTGAAGCGAGATCAGCGGTACTCGACTCCGGGAAGCACGCACAACATCTCGTACAGCAGGTTCGCGGCGACCAGTGAGGTCGTGCCCGACACGTCGTAGATCGGGGCAACTTCGACGACGTCGCAACCAACGACCTGCATGCCACGACAACCGCGGATGATCTCGATGCCTTGCCAGATCGTGAGACCGCCGATCTCTGGCGTGCCCGTGCCAGGAGCAAAGGACGGATCGAGCCCATCGATGTCGAAGCTGAGGTACACCGGTCCATCGCCCAACTGGCTACGAACCTCGGCCATCAAGGGATCGAGGCTGCGATGCCAGCATTCCTCGACCTGGACGACGCGGAAACCCTGCTGCCGTGACCAGTCGAAGTCGTCGGCCTGGTAGCCGGTGCCGCGCACGCCGATCTGGGCAACGCGTGAACCATCGAGCAGACCCTCCTCGACGGCCCGCCGAAACGGGGTTCCGTGAGCAATGCGTTCGCCGAACATCGTGTCGTTGATGTCGGTGTGTGCGTCGACGTGCACCAACCCTAGCGGGCCATGCCGCTTGGCCATCGCCCGCAGAATTGGCAGCACGATCGTGTGGTCTCCACCCATCGTTGCGGTCACCAGGCCGTGGGCGAGCAACGAGTCGTAGTGGGTCTGGATGCGATCGATTGAATCGATGAGGTTGTACGGGTTGGTGGCGACATCGCCGAGATCGTCGATCCGCAAGCTGTCGAAGGGCGCGGCGCGGGTGGCCATGTTGTACGGGCGCAGTAGCACCGACTCGTTGCGGATCCCACGCGGACCGAAGCGGGCACCGGGTCGATTGGATGTGCCGATGTCGAAGGGCACACCGATGACGGCGGCGTCCAGTTGGTCGGGCGCAGTGGTGCCCGGCAGGCGCATGAACGTGGCAATGCCGCCGAATCGGGGCATCTCGTTTCCGCCAAGCGGCTGCGGAAAGTCAGGCGACGTCATGAGGGAACGGTATCGCGTAGGTCGTATGGCCCATTGAAACGCATTCAGGTATCACGATCGAGCGCAGAGTGATCTACTTGCTGCCAGGCCAACGGGACGGGCGGCCGGTAATCAGAACTGAAGCAACGTCGCTTCACGAGATCCCCCACCTGGGGAACGGAGCGGGGACGGTCCGTTCCCCAGGGTGGTGAGGTACTCTGCATCGGTGACGGATCTGCTGCTGACGCATGGATACTTCCTATGGGAGGACCCCAAAGAACGCGAGATCATGAAGCCGTACGCGCCGTTGGGCCTGCTGTACATCAGCGCGTATCTGAAGCGAGCCGGCTTCGACATCGAGGTCTTCGACACCACGTTCAGCGATCGCGACAGCCTGGTTGCCCGGCTGGCGGCCACACCAGGGGGCGTGCTCGGTGTGTACACCAACCTGATCACCAGGGCCAACGTGTTGTGGATCGCCGAGCAGGCTCACCTGCACCGCTGGACCGTGGTGTTCGGCGGTCCCGAGAGTGCCAACTATCCCGACGACTACATCGAGCGAGGTGCCGATGTCGTGGTGCTGGGCGAGGGCGAGAATACGCTCGAGGAATTGCTGCCGGTCATGCGTGGTCGCGGACCGCACCGGTTGCACGGCGTCGCCGGCACGGTGTTCCGCGATGAGGATGGCGTGATCGTGCACAACGACCCGCGCGACAAGGTCAGTGATATCGACTCGCTGCCCTGGCCCGATCGCGGGGCGATCGATATGGCGCAGTATGTCGACACGTGGCGCACACATCACGGCATGGGTTCGGTCAACCTCATCACCGCCCGTGGATGTCCGTACAAGTGCAACTGGTGCAGCCATGCCGTGTTCGGTTACTCGCACCGGCGTCGCGATCCCATTGATTGCGTCGACGAGGTGCAACACATTGTCGAGACCTACAAGCCCGAGCAGGTCTGGTACGCCGACGATGTCTTCACGATCAGCCACAAGTGGCTGTTCGAGTACGCCGACGAGATGAAGCGGCGCAGCATGCGCATTCCATTCGAAACGATCTCGCGCGCCGATCGGATGAAGAAAGAAGAAGTCCTGGCGTCGCTCGCCGAGCTGGGTTGCTATCGCATCTGGATCGGCTCCGAGAGCGGGAGCCAACGCATCCTCGATGCCATGCAACGTGGCGTCAAGGTCGAGGAAGTGCAGAACGCGACGAAGATGGCCAAGAAGTACGGCATCGAGGTGGGCATGTTCTTGATGTGGGGCTACGAGGGCGAGGAACTGTCCGATATCGAGGCCACGATCGACCACGTCAAGGAATCCAACCCCGACATCTTCTTCACGACGGTCGCCTACCCGATCAAGAACACCGGGTACTACGAGAAGGTGAAGAAGAAGCTGATCTTCTCCTCCGACTGGAACAGTTCGTCGGACCGCGAGTTGCGCGTTGCCGGCCGGCACAGCCGTACGTACTACAAGCACGCTGACTCGTGGCTCGTCAACGCCGTCGATGCCCATCGCCTGGTTGATACCGATCCGGTAGCGGCGGCGGTGAAGGCCGATGCGGCCGAGCAGGCGCGGCTCTGCCTGCTGGCGTGTGCCGATGAGGTGGATGTCTGAGCCAGGTGGGGTCACCGTCGCCGTTCGATGGCCTGGCGGCCGCCTACGACGACACGTTCACCGATAGCTCCATCGGCTCGACCATGCGCAACGCCGTGTGGCGACGGATGGCTGAGTTGTGGCCATCGGGTAGCCGGGTCGTGGAGCTCAACTGCGGCACCGGTGTCGACGCGGCCTGGTTGCAGCATCGCGGCGTGCACGTCGTCGCCACCGACGCCGCCGCAGAGATGGTCGCGGTCGCCCGGGCGCGTGGTGTCGACGCCCGACAGTTGCGCGCTGAAGCGGTCGCCGAGCTGGCGCCTGCGGGGCCGTTCGACGGAGCGCTGTCGAACTTCGGAGGGTTGAACTGCGTTGGGGATCTCGACGCGGTCGTCGACGGGTTGGCCACGTGTGTGCGTCGCGGTGGGACCGTGCTGGTGTGTGTGATGGGCCCGGTCGTACCGTGGGAATGGGTCTGGTACCTCCTGCACGGCCGGCCGCGAACGGCCTTCCGCCGGCTCGCGCGCGTCACCATGTGGCGCGGCATGCAGATCCGCTATCCGTCGATGCGAGCGATGCGCCGACGGCTGGCGCCCTCGTTCGAGGTGGGAAGAGTGTGGGCGCTCGGCGCGTTGATCCCGCCGTCGTATGCCGAGCCATGGGCTCGGCGTCATCCACGAACCCTGGCATCGCTTGCACGCATCGAACGCCGGATCGAGCGATGGCCTGGTGTGGCACAGCTCGCCGACCACTACGTGCTCGAGGTCACCCGCCGATGATCCAGCTGGCTTGTCCGAAGTGTCGGGCACCGCTGGCGGGTCCGCACCAGGACGGAAAGACATGCGATTCGTGCGGCGAGGTGTATCCGACAGTCGAGGGTATTCACCGCTTCATTCCGGCCGACCGGTTGGCTCACTATCAGACCTTCCTGCGCGACTACACCACGGTGAGACTTGCCGAAGGCCGGGGAGGCGGTGACGCCGGCTACTTCCGGCGGCTGCCAGAACCGACGCCGGGTGGACCGATCGAGTGGCAATGGAACCTTCGCCGCCACACATGGTCCACCGTTCGAGATCATGTTTTGTCGAAGCTCGGCGATCATCTGGTGGTGGCCGACGTCGGTGCCGGTGTCGGCTGGCTGTCGAATCGCCTCCACGAACTCGGTCACGTGCCGCTTGCGGTCGATGTCACGGTCGACGACGACGACGGCTTGGGCGCGGCCCGTCACTACGGGCCGCCGTGGCAGCGCTATCAGGCCGAGATGGATGCCCTTCCGTTCGCCGATGCGCAGGTCGACGTCGTGGTGTTCAACGCCAGCCTGCACTACTCGACCGACTACGTGCGCACGATCGGTGAGGCGCTGCGAGTGCTGCGATCCGGTGGACGAATCGTGATCATGGACTCGCCGATCTACCGTCACGACACGTCGGGACGGCAGATGGTGGCCGAGCGGCACGCCGACTTCGAGCAGCGATTTGGCACTCGATCCGACAGCGTCGCCTCGATCGAGTACTTCACCGACTCGATGCTCGACGACATCGGCCGCCGGCTCGACGTGCGGTGGGTCCGACATCGCACCTGGTACGGATGGCGGTGGGCGATGCGACCGTGGACGGCGCGACTGCGGCGACGGCGCGAGCCCAGTCGCTTCGTCGTGCTCGTCGGGACCCGCAACGCTCTACGATGAATGCATGACGAGCAGCACCGTGCAATTCACTCGGATGGCCGACGGCACCCGCGACGAGTACCAGTACCTGCATGGTCTGGAACGTGAGTACATCTCTGAGCTTCCCGGTCGCTTGATCGACGCCTTGCGCCGCCTCGACGACGGCCTGGAGGGTTACAAGGTCAGCCGCTACCAGCACTCCCTGCAAACGGCTACCCGGGCGATGCGCGACGGAGCCGACGTCGAGATGATCGTCGCCGCGCTGCTGCACGACATCGGCGACGACCTCTCGCCCGAGAACCACTCACAGGTCGCTGCATCAATACTGCGGCCGTATGTTCGTGCCGAGGTGACATGGGTCGTCAACATGCACGGCATCTTCCAGATGACGTACTACGCCCATCACATCGATCTCGATCCCAACCTGCGCGATGCGTATCGCGATCACAAGTGGTTCGACAGCTGCGCCAAGTTCTGCGAGCGCTGGGATCAGGAGTCGTTCGACCCTGACTATCCGACCGAGCCGATCGAGACCTTCGAGCCGATGCTGCGCGAGATCTTCAGCCGCCGGCCGTTCGACCCGGCAATCGTCGACGACATCGACGCACCGCCAACAGCGCGAATGTAAGCGCCGCTCGAGCTACGGGATCAGCCGCCGAACGGTGCTGAGCATGCCCTTGGCCGGAATCGGACCGAGGCGCACGACATCGCCAGGCCTCGGGGAGTGAATCCAACGCGTTGCATCGACGGCGATGCCGACATGGGTGATTTGGCCCCCGCCGCTGGGAGCCATGAACACCAGATCACCTGGCTTGATGGGCTCACTCCAGAAGTCGACCGCCGTGCCTGATCTCGCCTGTGACGCAGCCTGATGGATCGTCACGATGCCGACCTGGGCGTAGGCGGCCTTGACCAGGCCGGAGCAGTCGAAGGTGTTCGGGCCGGCGGTGAAGAAGCGATAGGGCTTGCCCAACTGGGCGTAGGCATAGGCGACGATGGCACCGGCTGGCCCGGCCGCGGTCTGGACCGACGCAGTGGAAGCCGTAGCGGTCGATGGTGCAACTGCGCCGGCCGGCATGGCCAGCGTGGTGCCCGGCAGGATCAGACTGCTGGCCTTGAGTTTGTTGACGGCGAGCAGATCGGTGAGCTTGACCTTGTACTTCGAGGCGATGCCGGCCAGGAAGTCGCCGAACTTGACCGTGTAGGTCACGCTGCCCGCCGCCGGGCCTGGCGCTGCGGCAGGTACAACAGCCTGCGGAGCCACTGCAGTTGCCGGCAGAGTGAGCTGTCGACCGGGGCTGATGACGCTCTTGATGGTGATCTTGTTGACGGCCAGCAGGTCGGCCAGCGTGACCTTGTACATCGCCGCGATGCCCAACAAGAAGTCACCGTT
>JANOJI010000515.1:0-2054 GCA_031408175.1 Ilumatobacteraceae bacterium | reverse complement strand
CGAGGACCCCTCGACGGCGCCCATGATGGCGTACCCGTGACGATCGCCGGCCGTGAGCGCCACAAGGACATGGAACTGGGCTTGCGGGAGCGGAAGGAACGACCGGGGATCGGTGGAGGCTTCGGAGTTGTTCACCACCCCCACTATCTATCAGTTATCGATATATTGTCAAGCGATAGATCGGTACGGGCCGCTGCATCGTTCTCGGCTGCCCCGGGCGTCACGACCCCACGTGGACCACGACGGCCGGGCTCCTCCTTGACGTCTACCTGAGCCACCTCGACATCGGTCGGGCGATCACCGGCGGCACGCACTGTCGATGTTCAACTAATCCACCGCGGTGGGGGTCCGCTGTTCAGGTAATCCACCGGTGGGCTGGTGAGCGGTATCGCCGGTTCTTGCTCCTTGGTTCTGCGAGCCCTCGCTCGTCAATCCCGACGGGCCGAGGAGTTCAGATAGCAAGGAGAGTGTTCGAGATGTTCGATCTGGTTGAGGCGGCACTCGAACCCCGCGTCACGCGAGCGGTCGAACAGCCGGCCCCGTACCTGCCCCCAATATGAGCCTTGACTCATGATGAGTAAAGGGTCATACTGTGAGGGTGTGGGAGATCGAGGTCACCGATCAGTTCGAGGAGTGGTGGTCGACACTGACAGACGAGCAACGAGAAGCCGTGACTGATCGCGTCGACGTGCTTGCAGAACGTGGACCCGATCTTGGTCGGCCGATCGTCGATCGAATCCGCTCGTCGAGACACCAATCGATGAAGGAACTGCGAACCGCCAAGGTGGTGCGTTGCGGGTCTTGTTCTGTTTCGACCCGCGACGGCAAGCCATCCTGCTGCTCGGTGGCGACAAGACGGGTGCCTGGAATGAGTGGTACGAGTGGGCGGTCCCGCTCGCCGATGACCTGTACGACGAATACCTCCACGAACTAGAAGAGGAAGGATTGATCTGATGGCACGAACCAAATTCTCTGAACTCCGTGACGCCGTCGTCGCGAAGCCCGGTGCGACCGAGCGGCTCGCTGCGTTGCGCGTCGAGACGCTCGAGGAGATTCGTCTCTACGAGCTTCGACATGGCGAGGCAATCAGCCAGGTCGAGTTGGCCGGCCGTCTCGATGTCACCCAAGGGGCGATCTCCAAGCTGGAGCACTCCGAGGACGTGCGTGTCTCGACGCTGCGCCAATACCTGGAAGCACTCGGTGCGCGCCTCGAGCTCGTCGCAGTGTTCGACGACGACGCCCGCCGCGTCCCGGTGCACCTCGGCAAGGGCTCCGCAGCCTGACCGCCCGGCGGCGCGAGATATGTACCATCCATGTACCAACACAACGGTAATGTCAAGCCTCGGTACCCGCCTGACACTTCGTGTTCGGTACCTACCCGACACTCGGTGATGGGTTCAGGCGGCGTTGATCCTGCGGGGTCGGCCGCCGGGGTTGGCTAGGGCGCCGTGTTCACGGGTGCGGTCATGCTTGACCTTGTGGCGGCGGATGAGTTGTTCACCGATGGCGATCTCCACGAACTCGTCGACGACGGCGACTTGCACCTGGCGACGCCGGTAGGCGTTCCCGACCCGGTAGCTCGCCGCAGCGAAACTCACGTTCCCTGACGAGTCGACCTTGCGCGACACGGTCACTATCGACGCGGTCGGCCGCGGTTGTGCCTCGCGAGGTCGGGTCTGGCGTTGCATCCCGGCGCACCAAGAAAGACCTGGTAGATCACAAGATCTGCCAGGGCGTTGTCCGTTACTTGATGTAGAGCGGTGGAAATGTACCAGCCACGCACGCCTTCGGACAGCACGCCCTCGGATGGAGGCAACGCACCGATCCAGTGGTCACAGGAATGGCTACGCACCGAGATCGGCGAACGGGCTCAGCTGACCAACGATGCGAGGTGGTCGTTCAGAAAGAGGCCGTGCGGATCCAGTGACCGACGCAGGTCAACGAAATCGGAGAAGTGCGGGTACACCTTCGCCAGTCGCTCCGCGTCCATGAAGTGCAGCTTTCCCCAATGCGCCCGGCCGTTGAACTCGATCAAGGAGGAATCGACATCATTG
>JANOJI010000497.1:0-14498 GCA_031408175.1 Ilumatobacteraceae bacterium | reverse complement strand
GGGTCGTCGATGGTGGCTTTGTAGTCGACTGCCGACGAGCGCACGACGGGAAGGTCGGCGGCAGAAAACAACTCCAGGGTGGCCTTCTCCAACGACCCCTTTGGCAACACCAGCCTGAGCATCCGCAGCAGGCTATCTGCCACGCGTTGAGGCCGGGTCAGGTCAGTGCTCGGTCGGCGATTCTTGGAGCAGCCGAACGGCGTGGGGGACGATGTCGAGAATCGCTGCAAGTTGCTCGACGCAACCTTTCGGCGAACCGGGAGTGTTGCAGACGATCGCCCGACCGCATATTCCGGCGATCCCGCGCGACAGGCGACCAAGCGGACTCACCAGCCTCATCGCCTCGGCGAGACCCGGGGCTTCGCGTTCGATCACGAGCCGTGTGCCCTCTGGCGTCTGATCTCGCGGCGCGAAACCCGTGCCGCCCGTCGACACGATCAATCCGGCAAAACCACCGCACATCTCGCGGAGATTGTTGGCGACGTTGTCGACACCATCGGCCGTGACGCGATGCTCGACGACCACCCACCCGGCGCCAGTCAGTTGCTCGACCAGGGCAGCACCGCTCTTGTCCTCGCGGGTCCCGTGGATCACACCGTCGCTGACAGTCAGAACCTTGGCGTGAAGTGGCTGCTCCGTCATGACGTGCGACGGTAGCGAATCAGGATCATGCCGTCAGTGTCATGGTCGTGCGGCAAGATGCGCCAACCGTGACCGTACGGCCGCCATTCAGTGGATGGCGGCGCGGTGATGGGTTCGAATCCGTCGGGCACAGGATGATCGATCGACTCCTCGGCGGTGAGGGTGCACACGCTGTAGGCCAGCCAACCTGCCGGGCGAACCAGCGGTGCGGCCGCGGCGATGATTCGCCGTTGCAGCGCGGCGAGATCGTCCACGTCGGCTTCGGTGATCCGCCACCGCGCATCGGCACGACGGCGTAGCGCACCGAGACCGCTGCATGGCGCGTCGATCAGGACCTTGTCGAAGCTGGACGGTGGGAACGGTGGTGAGGCGGCATCGCCGACGACCACCGAGACGCCCTGAATCAACCGAGCGCGATGCATCTGCAGATCAGCAGCGACCACGTACCCTCCGCTCGCCGCCATCGCCGTGGCTTTGCCACCAGGCGCTGCACACAGATCGAGTATCCGCTCCCCCGGTGCTGCTTCGACTGCAGCCGCAACCCATTGTGAAGCGAGATCCTGCCGGTAGCCGTCCTCGCGAACCGAGACGGGTGCCGGTTCATTCATTCGCAGCATCGCTGGTTCGGCCTCGTCACCCAACTCCGCACGAAGTCGAGCGACGATCCAATCGGGATAGCTGAGGCGAACCGCATCGTTCGGCCACTCCATCGGCGTCTCTGCTACGCGACGCAGTATCGCGTTGACGAACCCCCGTGCAGCCTTGGGTGCCAGCTCGACGGTCTCACCAACGGCTGCATGATGCGCCACACCAGCGAAGTGCAATTGATACGCACCCAACCGCAGCAGCGTGCGCAATGACGGCTGTGGCTCCTTGACCAGGAAGCGATCGATCAGCGCGTCGCAACCGCGACGCATGCGAGTCGTGCCGTAGACCAACTCGGTGACGAAGCCTCGATCGCGTTCGCTCAGCTTCGACCGGCCGAGTTCGCTCTGCAACAACAGATTGGCGTAGGCACCATCGTGATCGATCCGCTGCAGGCAGCGGTAGGCCACCTGGCGCGCATTGGTCATCAGTCGCCGACGATATCGGACCCCTCGACGAGTTGCGGGTTGTACCGCGGATCCGACGCCGCACTCGGCGGCAACAGCGGTTCAACCGGCGGCGTGCAGCCGAAGCCCGGTGCAAGCGAAATGTCCTGGCAGATCGTCTGACGAGTGAACATCCACTCTCCATCGGCGCCGAGGTGGGCGATGCCGTAGCGATCGTAGAAGTTGGTGATCGGCGTCAGTACGTCGTAGAGGAACCAAGCCTCGGTCGGACTGGTGAACACCAACTCCTTGATATCGGCAGACGAGTTGCTGGCCGCCTCTGCATACTCGCCATTCTGCAACGCAGTCCACGCCTCGACGACGCCCGTGTCGTCGTCGAGATACGAGCGACGCGACTGCGCATCGCCGCCGAAGTCATGGACGATGGCCCAGTTGGCCCGAATTGCGGCCTCTGTGGCGGCCACATCGCCTGGTTGCTCGCCGGCGTCGGGCAGCACGGGTGGCGGTGGATCACACGCATCGTGAAATGCGGACGTGGAGTACGGCTGGGTGAGGTCTGCTACGGGCTTCACGGAAGAGGTCCCGTCGACCTTGGTCACCGTGAAGGTGATGTCTTGATCGATCGGGCCGTCGACCTGCAACAGCGCGACGCCGTTGACCGGCTCGGTCGAGTCTGTACGACCCGATGAGGTCGCCATCGTTACGCTGACGACGTCCGGATCGACTTGGGCGACAGCGCCGAACATCGGCGAACCCTCGACGTAGCCCGAAGCAAACGTCGTCACCGAGAGCCCGTCCTTCAATTCGCCATACCAGGCGGCATACGACAGATTGACCGACGTCGGAGCCACGATGCTGATTCGCATGTCGCCCTGCGGAAAGCACCACCCCGCCGGCGCCCAGCCTGGCGGCCCGTCGAAGGTGTAGATGTTGGCGGGATATCGGTTGACGTAGGCTCTGATGACGACGCCACCGGGGGTTTCGCGAGTGGCGAGCAGCTCCATCGGCGGTTCCTCATACGCACCCGCGGCGTACATTCCGGGACCGCCCGCCGATCGGCTGTCGGCGGATGTTGCTCCATCGGCACCGAGCGGCGGAGCGGGAACCACTGTCGTGACCACCGGTGCGACCGTGACGGCCGAGGCGCTCGTGTCCGCGGATGCCTCCGTCGCGGCCGTGGTGCTCGGAACCGCTCCCACACCGGGGTTCGTCTCGTCGGTGGATCGACCGATGAGAAATCCGCCGGTGCCGGCGATCAGTGCTGCCGCGGTGGCGATCACAACGGCACGACGCCCACGTCGCTCCAAGCGCTGGACCGGTGACTCGATCTCGATCATCTCGAACCTCCCTCGATGGCACGTTAGACGTCGTGCTCTAGCGAATAGTTCCCCCGAGTTGCTCAATTTCTTCCAGGCGCGCCCCGCGGGCGAACGCGTCGAACGGCATGGCTGCCCGGCCCTCGGGTTGCACCGTCACGAGACGCAGCCCGCCGATGCGATCGCCGATCAGTTCGTTCGAGCTCGGTGCGTTGGCGTCGATCGACTCCGAAACGACAATGCGCAGTCGCCGACCGCGCAGTGTTGTCCACGCCCCGCCGAGGCGCACCAGCCGATCCACCTCGGCTGGCTGTCTCGACCAGTCGATCTGCAATTCCTCGGCGCGGATCTTGGCGGCGTTCGTGGGCTCACCCGACTGTGGTTGAGTCTCGCCCAAGCCAGCGCGCAACTCCTCAACGAGCACCTGTGTGCCGACCTCCACCAACTCGCGCCGCAACTGCGCGGCGGTTGTCGACGGTGAAATGGGCACAATCTCGCGTCGATACACCGGACCGGTATCGAGGCCTTCCTCGAGCCGCATCAGGCACACGCCCGTCTCGCTGTCGCCCGCCAACAGTGCTCGCTCGACCGGTGCAGCGCCGCGCCATCGCGGCAACAGCGAGAAGTGCAGGTTGACCATTGGCAACACATCCAGCACGTGCGGCTTGATCAACTGTCCGTACGCCACGACGACGCCAAGATCGGCGCCCGCCTGGAGTACGTCATCGACGAAATGTGAGACGGGCAAACCCAATTCGACCGCGGCGGTCTTCACCTCGCTCGGCATCAGTTGCGACCCGCGCCCTCGGCGCTTGTCGATACGCGTGACAACCAGTGCAACTTCGAATCCAGCGGCAGTCAATGCGCGCAGCGGCGGTACCGCCATCTCCGGTGTCCCGAGAAACACCAGCCGGCGCGGCGGCGCGGACCGGGTCACTGCAGTCGTATTCGACGCTTCGGGGCCTCGGCTGCCGGCTGCTCTTGAACGCGGCGGTATTCGATCATTGCTTCCTTGCGCTGTTCGGGCGTCATGCGGTCGAACATCAACACGCCATGCAGATGATCGATCTCGTGTTGGAACAACCGACCCATCAGTTCACTCGCCTCGAGTTCGATCTCATCGCCGTCAACGGTGAGTCCGCGCATCAGCACGTGGTTGGGACGAAGCATTTCGACGTACAACCCGGGGATGCTGAGGCAGCCCTCGTCGTACAGCCATTCCCCGCTGGACTCGACGATCTGCGGGTTGATGATGGCCATCTGCTCATCGTCGACATCCCACACGAAGATCTGCTTCTGCACACCGATCTGCGGCGCTGCCAGGGCGATTCCGGAATCACTTTCGTACAGCGTGTCGAACATGTCGTCGACGAGCCGGGCGATCTTGCCGTTGACGTCGCCGACTTCTGCAGCCTTCGTCTTCAACACGGGGTCGCCGTATGTGCGGATCTGGTACGCCATAACTGCAAGGCTACCGATCGAGATGGGCCACTACTTCGACGAGGATCCCGACTCGCCATCGATGCCACGCGATGTCGAGTTGTGGCTACCCGACATGTCGTTGACGCTCACCACGGATCGCGGCGTGTTCGGGTATGACCAGATCGATGCCGGAAGCAAGCTGCTGCTGCTGAAGGCGCCGGCGCCGCCGCCAGCGGGCAACCTGCTGGATCTCGGATGCGGAGTGGGCACGATCGCGCTGCCGTTGGCCCGTCGGGCACCTGCCGCAACGGTGTGGGCGGTCGATGTCAACAACCGCGCCCGCGACCTTTGTGTAGGGAATGCCACCGCCAACGGAATCTCGAATGTCCAAGTCGCGGCACCCGACGACGTGCCCGTCGACGTCACCTTCGAGTGCATCTGGAGCAACCCGTCGATCCGCATCGGCAAGTCTGCATTGCACGAGATGTTGCTCATGTGGCTGGCTCGGCTGGTCCCCGGCGGATACGCCGTGATGGTCGTCCACAAGCATCTCGGCGGCGATTCGCTGCAGCGTTGGCTAACCGACGAGGGTTACCCGACGACACGGCTGGTCTCATCCAGCGGCTACCGGATTCTGTTGGTCCACGGCGTTTGATGACTGGCGCCCCGCATAGGGGCTCGAGTCGTCAAGCGCACCTGCGTGATCAGTACGTGTGATGACTGGTGCCCCGATGCGGGGCCGGAGTCGTCAAACGCTGCGTCCACGAGCGCCTATCTAGTGCTCGATACGCGCTGCTTGGCAACCGAACATCGCCGTCGTCAACGGGCGGGGTCGACCTCGATTCGGAGTCGCGATCCCTTGGGACGGGGGGTTGCCGCGATCGCATCGCCGAGCACGTCCCAAGTCGCGGCGCGTAGCAACACCACGTCTCCGGCGGACGATGCTTCCAGGCCCGTTGCTGCCGCAAACTCGGTCGCGCCAGCACCCGACACGGCTGCCAGGGCAGCGAACGGCGGCAGACCGAGTTGCTCGCGGCGACCCAGTTCGACCTTGGCAACCCGCGACGGATCAGCGTGCAGCACCGCCTGCAACACCTCATGCCGGGGCAGGAACGTCTGGACCAGCAGCCGCCCGCCCGCGCCGCGCGCGCCGACAAGCCGAGCGGCGCGGGCCAGCAGCGCCATGGCCTGTTCACCGGCGCGATACCTGGGCGCGAGCAGCTCGGCATCAAGATCGAGGAACGCCACTACGTCGGCGCGTCCGGCGCGGTGCAAGACGGCCTCGGTACCGATCAGGACATCGCAGTTCGGCACCGACTCGCTGTCGCCGGTCACCATCCCGACGGGCCGGTTCGCTGCTGCCTCGATCTCCTCGCGCAGCCGGCTCACGCCCGGCCGTAGCAACGACAGTGCCCCCGAACCACAGCTCTGACACACCATGGGACGCATCGTGCCGCAGCGGCGGCACGACAGTGATCCGGCATCGTCTTGCGCCACCGCCGCCTCACATCGTTCACATCGTTGCAACGCCTTGCACGTGCGGCACGCGAGCAGCCGGGCACGTCCTTTGGTGTTGAGTACGCAGACGATCCGCTGGTCGGCGTTGCGCAGGTGTTGAATCAACGGCGACGTCAGCAACGAACGTTTCCAGGGCTCCTCGCGGCTGCGGTCGACGAGTTCCAGGATCGGCCACCCTTCGCGCTCCTCGGCAACCGAGCTGCGCCGCACCGCGTCGCCTGCCCAGTGCAACGCTGCCGCCGATGGGCACGGCGAGACCAGGACGATCGGCACCTCAGCACGCTGAGCCCGTCCGATCGCTACGTCGCGCGCGTGCCAGGTCGGCGTGCGCTCCTCCTGCAATGCCTCGTCATGCTCATCGAGCACGACGATCGAGCGGATTCCGGCGCACGGTGACCACACCGCACTGCGGCCTCCGATCACGACGTCGACACCGCCGGCGGCACGCGCCCACTGGTCTGGATGCAGAGCGGTCGAGTATCCAAGCTGGCGAAGCCGGGCCGCCAGACGCCGAGCCTCATCGACCGACGGATGGATGACCAGTGCCGGTCCGCGAGTCAGCGCCTCGATCACGACTGTCAACTGGTCGCTCGATGGTGGCAAGCGAACCAGGCGAGGCAGCACGGACCCATCTTCGGCACCGTCGAGCCGGGCTGTCGATGACGGCAACGATACGACCATGGCGGGCGGGCTCGCTGCAACGAGCAGCGGGCGCAGCCGACCGGCACCCCAGCGTTGAGACGCCCAGCGACCGAGGTCGACGATCTCCGCCGAGGGTCCGATCCCCGACCACTTGGCCAACGGAACGAGTCGTTCGACGGGCACGGAACCGTCCGACGGACCAAGCGAAATCACCCAGCCGCCGACCCGACGACCGTGCAACGGCACGCGAACCATCGAGCCGACACCGACGCGGCCGACCAACGGCTCGGGCACGAGGTAGTCGAACTGTTTGTCGAGCCCAGTGACGTCGGGAACGACGCGGGCGACCAGCAGCGACGACGGGGCCATTGCCCGGCGACGCTAGAGGATTACAGGCCGACGGCGCTCTTGTAGTCGGCGAGCCTGCTGACGGCCTCCCAGGTGAACTCCGGCAGCGCCCGCCCGAAGTGACCGTAGGCCGCAGTCTTGCGGTAGATCGGGCGCTTCAGGTCGAGGTCGCTGACGATGGCCGCCGGGCGGAGATCGACGACCTCGCGAACCGCGGCGACGATGGCGTCGTTGTCGACCGTGTTGGTTCCGAATGTCTCGACGAGGATGCTCATCGGCTGTGCCATGCCGATGGCGTATGCCACCTGCACTTCGCAACGCGTTGCGGCACCGGAGGCGACGACATGCTTGGCCACCCAGCGGGCTGCGTAGGCCGCCGATCGGTCGACCTTTGACGGATCCTTGCCGCTGAACGCCCCGCCGCCATGGCGACCCATGCCGCCGTACGTGTCGACGATGATCTTGCGACCGGTGAGGCCGGTGTCGCCGTGAGGGCCGCCGATCACGAACTTGCCGGTGGGGTTGATGTACACGTTGTAGTTGTCGTCGGCGAACTGTGCGGGCACGACCGGGCGGATGACCTGCTCGATCAAGTCCGGGCGGATCACGGTGTCGCGATCGATGCCATCTTGATGTTGCGTCGAGATCAGCGCCGTGACCAAACGGACTGGTCTGCCGGTGCTGTCGTACTCGAACGTGACCTGGGTCTTGCCATCGGGGCGCAGGTACGGCACGGCACCGGCCTTGCGGACATCGGTGAGCTTCTCGGCCATGCGATGGGCGAGCCAGATCGGCAACGGCATGAGATCGGGTGTGTCGTCGCAGGCGTAGCCGAACATCATGCCCTGGTCGCCGGCACCTTGGCTGTTGATGAGATCCTCGCCGCTGCGACCGCCGCGCAGCTCCTCGCTCATGTCGACACCTTGGGCGATGTCGCCACTCTGTTCGTCGATGGACACGATCACGCCGCAGGTGTTTCCGTCGAAGCCGTACAGGGCGTTGTCGTAGCCGATTCCATTGATGACCTCGCGGGCAAGCTTCGGAATGTCGACGTAGGCGTTGGTGGTGATCTCCCCGGCGACGACGCACAGGCCGGTGGTGAGCAGCGTTTCGCAGGCGACCCGGCCGTTCGGGTCCTCGGTGAGGATCGCGTCGAGGACCGCGTCACTGACCTGATCGGCCATCTTGTCGGGATGCCCCTCGGTCACGCTTTCCGAGGTGAACGTGTAGTTGCTCACTGAGCTGCTCCTGAATCGGTTGGGTTTGAGTTTCGTGTTGAGTCGCTTCTACTTACACCAGATCGCAACGCAGCGACACATTGCAGTAACGCTCTGGCGACCGAACGCTTGTCCGTGAGGGCCACAGTGCTGATGACGCCTGCGGCGCCCAGCAACGTGACGGCGTTGGTGTCGTGTTGGAAGCCCACCTGGGGGGCGCTGACGTCGTTGGCGACGATCAGGTCGAGGTTCTTGCGCAGCAGCTTCGCCTGGGCGTTGGCCACCAGGTCGCTGGTCTCGGCTGCGAAGCCGACCAGGACCTGCCCTGCTCGCTTGCGAGCACCCAGTCCGGCAAGGATGTCGGGAGTCGGCTCCAGAACGATCTCGGGGACTCCACCGTCCTTCTTGATCTTGCCGGATTCAGCGACCTTTGGCCTGAAGTCGGCCACTGCGGCAGCCATCACGACGACATCGGCCACCGGTGCGAGCGCTTCGACAGCAGCCTGCATCTCGGCTGCGGTCTCGACGACTCGAAGCACCGCACCAGCCGGGAGCGGCAGATCAACCGTCGATACCAGTGTGACCTGCGCACCCATGACGAGTGCCTCGGCGGCGACTGCGTAGCCCTGCTTACCACTACTGCGATTGGCGATCACGCGCACCGCATCGATCGGCTCGCGTGTGCCACCTGCAGTCACGACAACGTGAACACCGGTGAGCGCGCCTCCGCCGAGTACACGCTCGATCTCGGCGACGATTCTGTCGGGGGCTGCCAGCCGACCCGTGCCCAAGTCGCCACCCGCCAACCGGCCGTCATCGGGCTCGACGATGTGCACGCCCCGGCGGCGCAGGGTGGCGATGTTGTCGACGACTGCTGGGTGCTCCCACATCTCGGTGTGCATTGCCGGAGCAACGACGACTGGTGCTCTGGTGGCCAGCAAGATGTTGGTCAACAGATCGGTCGACAGTCCGGCCGCATAGGCACCGATCAGGCGGGCAGTTGCCGGAGCGACGACAACGAGGTCAGCCGACTGACCGAGCTGCGTATGCGGAATTGGAGTCGTACCATTCCACAGGCTGGTCTGAACGGGCTCGCTCGCCAGTGCTGACAGGGTCGTCACACCGAGAAAATGCTCAGCACCCTTGGTCATGACGGGAATGACGTGCGCGCCAGCATCGACGAGTCGACGACACACCTCGACGGACTTGTACGCGGCGATGCCGCCGGTGACACCGAGCACGATGCGCTTACCGGCAAGCATGGAAGTCGTGGGCTGAGCGATCAGGCGACGGTGTCGTCGCCAGCAGCGTCGGCAGCCGGCTCGTCCGCGGGGTCTGGCAGTTCAACGCGCACGATCTTGTGCGCGGCGATCTCCTCGAACCCGATGCTGAGCGGCTTGCGGGCGACCGAGCTGACCTGAGGCGGCACCATATGGCCGAGGCCATCACCGAGCTGGTTGAAATAGGAATTGATCTGACGCGCACGGCGGGCCGCAAGGGTCACCAGACTGAACTTGGAGTCGACCGTATCGAGCAGATCCTCGATCGGCGGGTTCATCATCGTGTCGTGGGCGCGAGCCATAGTTCAGCCTCCTGAAGCGGTTTGTCAGTGTACAGCGGCGGCGGACCAACCCGGCGCTCAACGTGATGACAAGCGCGCCCGCCGATGCTGATCGATGATCGACAACATCTCATCGACCGTGCGCTCCAGATTGTCATTGACAACCACGTGATCAGCCAACGCCAGCCCGACGGGCTCCTCGTCGAGGGCCTTGCGCAGCCGCTGGTCGACGAGATCCTCCGCGTCGCCCCGACCACGCAGGCGACGCTGCTGCTCGTCTCGAGACGGTGGTAACACGAAGATCAAGACAGCATCGTCGCGCAGTTGTTTCACCTGGCTGGCCCCGTCCACCTCGATCTCCAGTACGACGTCTCGGTTGTCGACGCTCTCGGGCATCGGCGTGCCGTAGTAGTTGTCGAGGAACTTCGTCCACTCGAGGAATCCACCTCGGGCGATGCGATCTTCGAAGTTGGCATGATCAGTAAACACGTAGGCGGTGTCGGGCTCGCCAATCCTCTGGCGTCGGGTCGTCCACGATCTGCTGAGCCACAGATTTGGATCGCGCTCCACGAGTGCGTTGACGATCGTTCCCTTGCCTACCCCACCGGGACCGGAGATGACGATGATGAGTGAGTCGGCGGTGGCGTCGCTGGCCGCCATGGCCTCACTTGCCGAGTTGATCGAGCAATGACTGCTTTTGCACAGCGCCAAGCCCCTGTACGCGGCGATTGTCGGCGATGCCGATGTCTTCCATGATCTTGCGAGCCTTGACCTTGCCGACTCCGGGCAGCGACTCGAGCATTGAAACTACTTTGAGCTTGCCGACAGTCACGCTGGTCGAAGCCAGTGCTTCACGGATCGAAACAGAACCGTTCTTCAACTGGTTCTTCAGTTCAGCGCGAGCAGCGCGGGCCTCGGCGGCCTTGGCCAGAGCAGCCGTGCGTTGTTCGGGCGTGAGTTGAGGAGGTGTTGCCATAACAAAACCCTAGTCCTGAGCTGGCATCCATGCGTGTCATTCCTTCAATGAGCGCCACCGACCAGTTCGGCGATGGATCGCACACCGTGGTCGTTGCACCAGTCGGTCACCCCTCGGAGGACCTGCAACGGTGCCCGCGGATCAACGAAATTGGCCGTTCCGACCTGCACTGCGCTGGATCCGGCGAGGATCAGCTCCACGGCGTCCCACCCTCCGGTCACTCCCCCTACACCGATAATCGGCAGGTTTGGAAGGGCCGCGTGCACGTCGAAGACGGTGCGTACTGCGACTGGATGAATCGGGCGCCCGCTGTATCCGCCCCCGCCGACACCGAGCGCAGCACGCCTGGTCTGCGGATCGATCACCATGCCGAGCAGCGTGTTGATGAGCGTCACGGCCTCTGCACCGGCTTGCTGTACCGCGTCCGCAACGTCCACGACTCGATCGGTGTTGGCGCTCAGCTTCGCCCATCGCGGTCGTCCGCAGACCGCCACCGCCTCGACGGCCTCGGCTGAAAGCGCCGGATCGTGGGCAAAGATGCCTCGCCGCCCTTCCAGATTCGGGCACGACAAATTGATCTCGACGGCGACGACACTCGATGGTGCGTCGGCGAGCAGCTCGGCGGCTCGGCGGTACTCGTCGACCGACCGGCCCCAGATGCTCGCCACAACGCGGGCGCCCGTCGCCGCCAGCGCAGGAAGGTCGTCCGCCAACCATGCCAAGATACCCGGCCCCTGCAGGCCAACAGCGTTGAGCATGCCAGTGCCCGCAGGATGCAATCTCGGCGCTGGATTGCCTTCCCATTCGAACGCTGCGAGCGACTTGACGACATGAGCGCCGAGTTCAGTGAGATCGAAGAACGCCTGGAACTCGGCCCCATGCCCCGCCGTGCCCGACGCCGTCATCACCGGATTGGGAAGCTCCACAGACCCAAGCCGTGTACGAAGGTCAACGCTCACCGGCCCCTCATCTCGCAACCGTTTGATGACTGCGGCCCCGCATGCGGGCGCCAGTCATCAAACGCTCGCATGGTATTCCTGCAGGGAACGGACGGAGAGGGCGTGACCGACATGTTCCGCCATGCCTTGCACGGCAGCCAGCGCGGCCTCGACGGTGGTCACCGAGCTCACCCGGTGAGTGATGGCCGCCTTGCGAATCCGCTCGCCGTCGCTTCGCGCCCCGCCACCTTGGCCCTGTGGCGTGTTGATGACGAAGGCGATGTCGCCGCCGGCGATGAGGTTGACGGCATTGATGCCGTGACCATCCGAGATCTTGCCGACCACGGCATCGACGCTGACCCCGAAGCTGGCGAGGTAATCGGCGGTGCCGGTGGTTGCGGCGATGCCAAGACCAAGCCGGCGAAGTCGTCGGGCGACGACGATCCCCGCAGGCTTGTCGCCGTCGGCCAGCGACAAGAACACGGTGCCCTCGGTGGGCAACACCGTGCCGGCTGCCAGCTCGGCCTTGTAGAACGCCAGACCAAACGTGGTGTCGATGCCCATCACCTCGCCGGTCGACCTCATCTCCGGCCCCAGCGCCGGGTCCACTTCCGGGAAGCGGTTGAACGGCAGCACAGCCTCTTTGATCGACACGTGACCGTTCTGCGACGGGGGAAGCAGCAGACCCTCGTCGCGCAGTTCACGAAGTGTTGCCCCGAGCATCACGCGGCTCGCAACCTTCGCCAACGGAACACCGGTCGCCTTGGCGACGAATGGCACGGTTCGACTGGCACGGGGATTTGCCTCGATCACGAACACCGTGGTGCCCAGCACCGCGTACTGCACGTTGATGAGACCGCGCACGTCGAGGGCTTTGGCGATCGATGCCGTGTACGACTCGATCACTTCTACCACCCAGGGCAGCAGGGTCTGCGGTGGTATCGCGCACGCCGAGTCGCCGCTGTGCACCCCGGCTTCTTCGACGTGCTCCATCACACCGCCGATCAAGACCTCGCCGGTGTGGTCGCGGATTGCATCGACGTCGACCTCTGTGGCGTCTTCGAGGAACCGGTCGATCAGCACCGGGCGTTCGGCCGACAGACCACCCTCACGACCGAGGGACCCGAACCCGGCGAGTTCAGACATCGCCCGAGCCAGGTGGTCGACGTCGTGCACGATCTGCATGGCCCGGCCACCGAGCACGTAGCTGGGTCGCACGAGCACCGGGAAACCGATGCGCTCGGCGATGCCGAGCGCCTGCAACAGGTCGACGGCCGTGCCCCCCGGCGGTTGAGGGATACGCAGCTCGTGGCACAACGCGCTCCACTTCTCACGATCCTCGGCCAGGTCGATCGATCGCGGCGACGTGCCGGCGATGAGCTCCTGCGGCAGAACACCGGAGAGCTTCAACGGCGTCTGTCCGCCGAGCGACACGATCACCTTGGGCGGCGTGCCGCCACTTGCCAGCGTCTCGGCAGCGATGACGTTGAGCACGTCCTCGCGCGTCAGTGGCTCGAAGTACAGCCGATCACTGGTGTCGTAGTCGGTGCTGACCGTCTCGGGGTTGCAGTTGATCATCACCGTCTCGTACCCCGCCTCGCGCAGGGCGAAGGAGGCATGCACGCAGCAGTAGTCGAACTCGATTCCCTGCCCGATGCGATTCGGGCCGCTGCCCAAGATGACAACGCGTGGACGGTCTGACGAGCGCACCTCGTTCTCGTCCTCGTAGGTCGAGTAGTGGTATGGCGTCTCGGCAGCGAACTCGGCCGCGCAGGTATCGACCGTCTTGTAGGTGGGGATCACTCCGGCGGCCTCGCGCATGGCCCGCACGCTCAGTTCGTCGCTGCCCCAGAGGTGAGCGAGTTGCCCGTCGCTGAATCCCATCTGCTTGGCGCGTCGCCACTGCCGAACGGACATGTCGACCGGACTCATCACCTCGAGCGCGGTCCGTTCCTCGACGATCTGCAGCATCTGGTCGAGGAACCAGTTGTCGATCAGGCACGCTTCGTGAATTGACTCGATTGTCACGCCGCGGCGCAGCAGTTCACCTACCTGGAAGATCCGATCGGGTGTCGGAATAGCGATCATCTCCAACAGGTCCTTGTCGCCGACCTCTGCCAACTCACCTTCCGCCGGGTCGCACCCGAGGCCAAGCCGACCTTGCTCCAAGGAGCGCAGGCCCTTCTGGAGGCTCTCGGTGAATGTCCGACCGATTGCCATCACTTCGCCGACCGACTGCATCTGCGTGCCGAGTATCCCGGAGGAGCCTGGAAGCTTCTCGAATGCCCAGCGGGGAATCTTGGTGACCACGTAGTCGATGCTCGGCTCGAAGCTGGCCGGCGTCGCTCTGGTGATGTCGTTGGCGATCTCGTCGAGTGTGTATCCCACGGCCAACTTGGCGGCGATCTTGGCGATCGGAAAGCCTGTGGCCTTCGACGCCAGCGCCGACGACCGCGAGACGCGAGGATTCATTTCGATCACGACCTGCTCGCCGGTATCCGGGTTCACCGCGAACTGCACATTGCTGCCACCCGTCTCGACGCCAACTCGACGGATACAGGCGAAGGCAGCGTCGCGCATCTGCTGGTACTCGACATCGCTGAGCGTCTGTGCCGGCGCGACCGTGATCGAGTCGCCGGTATGCACGCCCATCGGGTCGACGTTCTCGATCGAGCAGATGATCACGCAGTTGTCGGCGCGATCGCGCATCACTTCGAGCTCGTATTCCTTCCAACCGGCGATGCTCTTCTCGACCAGGATCTCACTGATCGGGCTGGCTGCCAGACCCTCAGCCGCACGGAGCTCGAATGCTTCGGCCGTCGAGGCAATCCCAGTGCCACGTCCACCGAGGATGTAGGCCGGACGG